>CAMORE010000154.1 GCA_946623365.1 uncultured Acinetobacter sp. | reverse complement strand
TCATGTACGATAGTTATTTTGAACAATGTCCGGATTACTAATTATATATTTATTGCTTTGTATTATTATTTTTTTTGCAAGAATCTAATAATCAATGCTTGCAGAAAGGAATGATATTATGTCTTTTAACCCTTTGACAGAGAAAGGAATGTCTTTAGAAAAACAGTTGAGAAATTGGCATCAGATAGTAGGGAAACCTTACAATAAAACAGATGTTGATTGTTATACCAGAACAAGACAAATTTTAATGAACGGAATTGAAGTCGAAGCCTGGGGATTTAAGCATCAATTAGCGAGGTATCTGGCTGATAATGATGATAAAATCACATTATCACAGATCGGCAGAATAGAAAATACTCAGCAAATGACTTGTAATTGGATGGGACCTGCCGATCAATCAGTTTTGGATACTACTTTAGCATATGAACAAGTGGCTGTTGATTTGACGGCATGGCTTGCGCAAAATGAGCCTGATAAATATGTCAAAGAAGTTTTTGATTTTGGACTTTTAGAAGATTTCGACCATTTGTATAGATATGCTCAATTTGCTTATGCAAAGGAAGGAACTGAGCCAAATGATATTGTACAAGGACAAACAGACGTAATTGTAGGCCGTCCGACGCAGCATCACCATAATTGTAACGGACTAAGAAAAAGAAAGCATTATGATAAACAAAAAGCTGCTCCCCAAACGAAGGTTAATATTTTAACCGTTCTGTCAGGAGAACAGCAAACACATAATTTTTACGCAGAACATGGTTTTATGTACGGGGATCACGTATTAAGAGAAACATATGCTGAAATAAAGGATGTGGAAGAAGAACACGTAACGATGTATGAATCGCTTATAGATCCGACAGAAAGCTTATGGGAAAAATTTTTAATACATGAGTTTACAGAAGTTTGTAACTATTATACTTGTGTAGAAGATGAAGTTGATGAGAGAATTAAAAAAACTTGGGAAATCTTTTTGGAAATGGAATTGAATCATCTTCAAATTGCAGCAGAAATGTTTAAAAAATATGAAAAACGCGATCCTGAAGAGGTAATAGGTTCTGAAATAATAATTCCTTGCCGATTCTTAAGTCAAAAAGATTACGTCCAAAAAGTTTTGGAAAAAGAAGTTAACAAACGTCTCGCACCTGAGGGAGAATTCTATAAAACAATAGAAGAAATTCCTGATGACTGGGCAAGTTATCCTATACAGGAAAGAGTTTCAGAAATGTCTGCTCCAAGTGAAAATGCTATCAGAATTGGAGGAATATATCACGATAGAGATATTGTAGAGGCTAAAGAAAGTTTGTTGGCAAAAGAACCTCAAATTTTAGAAAAGGGACTGCAAAAGAAAGCCGTTGCAATGAATACGGTTTTACCTGAAGAACTTGAAGAAATGGTAGAAAAGCATGATTCAAGGGAAGAGGATAAACAAAAATTAATTTAACATAATGTAAAATTTATTTAAAATACCTTCCTAACATAGGGAGGTATTTTAAATATTTGTATGTTATGTTTATAAAAAATATTTTTTGTAGTAAAATTTGAATATACAAACTGAATATATGCCGAAGTGGTGGAATGGTAGACACGTGCGTTTCAGGTGCGTATGGAGCAATCCATGCGGGTTCAAGTCCCGCCTTCGGCATTTTTTTTGTACACTAATGTCCAATAATATAACGGTATTATCTATAAACTGGATATAGGAGGATTATATGAGTATATTCGGACAAACAAAAGGAACTGAATTAGAGAAACAAATTGCGCAATTAGCAGCGGGAGAAGCTATTGGTGGTGCTATGTATTATGCACTGGCAAAAGTTGCTAAAGAGCAATTCGGTTTGGATGAAGTTGCAAAAGAGTTTATAGAACTGGGAAATCAAGAAACAAACCATGGTGCATTTTATGCTTCTTTAAACGGTAGATACCCTTATGATGAAAAAACCTTTTGGCAAATGGTCCGAGGACTATCCAAGGCAGAATATAAAGGTGAAGATAATATAAATCAGTTAGCGGACAAGCTTGCTCAAATTGGCGTTGATAAAGAAGCGGTTAAACAGGTTAGAGAATTTGCTTTACAAGAAAAGCACCATGGCGAGGTTACAAAAGCAATCATTGATAAATATGCACCAAAAGAAGATGAAAATAATGCAAATAAACCGGTTTACATTTGTTCGGTGTGCGGATATGAATATACAGGTGATTTAGATAAAGAACCCGAAGATTATACTTGTCCGATTTGCGGGTGCAAGAAATCTGTATTTAAAAAGGGGTAAAAGGGGTAAAAGGGGTAAATAGATGTAAATAGGAGTAAATGATAATAAATTCCTGTTTATAGAAATATAAAAACTCTCTGCTATTCAACATCTTAAATGATATTAAATATTTTGCATCATAAAATTCGAGAATTGTTATTTTAGCGTTTTGTGAAATTTGTAAAAAAAATAAAGAAAAAATAAACTTATCTTTACATTTCTTAACAAAACAAAAGAAAAAAGGCAATTTCTGAAAAGTTATATACTTTATATATATGTAAGAGAT
>CAMORE010000153.1 GCA_946623365.1 uncultured Acinetobacter sp. | reverse complement strand
ATCAGGGAAGCATATTTGACCCCGTATCCCTGCATAAGTATTTGTATGCGAATGCGAACCCTGTGACTTATGTCGACCCGAGTGGATATAATTCAGCTGATTTAAATGAAGAATTGACAGCTATAGCTTTAGATGGCGGAATAGAAGAAATCTTTAAGCCGGCAGTATCCTTTGCACTTAACTATTACTGGCAGTTTAGAGCCGCGCTTCCTGCGGTAATAGCGGCATCATCAAGTATAGCACTCCTCGTTGTTGACAGCCCGGAATTTGCAGACCTTGTTTCAAGGGTTGCAAACGGAGAGCTTTCAGTACACAGCATGTCTCTTAAAATACAGGAATATATTTTACAGGCTCAGAATTTCTCGGAACCTGTTAATAATGCTGTAAAAAATGCAAGCGGCAGCGGTGGTTCATCAGGAAGTCTACCTCCAAATGATCCCGATTTTTGGAATAAAGTCAAAGAAGCTGTGGACAGTGTTCCTAATAAATTTAAAGAGTTAGGAAAATGCGATAAGTTTAAAGATGCATTTACTAAACAACTTGATAAAAAAGGAATAGATTACGAAGTTATCAAAATTGAACCTAGACCGGAAAGAGGTACATCTAATATTTATTCCGACAGATTAGGAACGCTAATTGGAGACAACGGTTATCACTTTGGAGTAAAAATAGGCAACACTATATATGATAATTTTACCACAGGAGGGCTCGATTATGACGTATGGTTTAACGATTTAGGGGGAGACCTATATATTCGTGTTGTTTAATCATAGTATACTTTTCGAATATGTGTATTTATCATCATAAGATATGTAAGGAGTGGAACGTGTAATGAATATCCCTGAATTGATTTTTATACTCAAAGATAGACCGGGTATCTATTTTGGGAAAAAAAAATTAGATTCGATTTTTGATGTTGGCTTTTTTATAACAGGGTTTCTTTGTGCGGAGATATCGTTAAACCAAAAGGATGATTTTGATATATTATTTGAAAAAAATTTTTCTTATTTTGTAAGAAAAAAGCTTAATGCTGAAACTCCGCCATTTGAATTTTGGTTTGAAACAATCGCTAAACATTCTAACAACAGTGATGAAGCAATTGATATGTTTTTTAAGTTGTTTGACGAATTCTATTCGATATACGAAAGCAAAACAGAATAATTTTTCAGCGGACTCCCCGAGTCCGCTTTTTTCTTGACAAAAGCCCCTTCCCATGGCATAATATAAATATGCGGCGAGCAGCTTGACAGCGCAACAGGACTTTATTATCTCCGCGCGAGGTATATGAACCCGTCAACGGGTACATTCACCACCATGGATACCTATCAGGGAAGCATATTTGACCCCGTATCCCTGCATAAGTATTTGTATGCGAATGCAAACCCTGTGATGAACAGTGATCCGAGCGGATATGCAACTTTAACAGGTACACAGGTGGCAGTACTTGGAGCAACGTTTATTGCGGCAGCAATTGCTTCCAATAGTACATGGGCGATGAACGTGTATAAAAACATCAGAAGTTCATTTGCTGCTAATAGTTATTTTGTACCAAAGTATATCTTCCAAATAGATGATGTATTTGTCACGCATATCGCAAGTGGTCTTTTGACATCTGCGGATGCAAATGACGAAGTAAGTTCTGAGATAACATCAGGAGCTACATCAGGTACTGGTGCTGCTTCGCCTGATCCTGACCCTAATAATAAGAAGAATAAGAAAAAGAATGATAAGAATTACAAACATTATGAAGCTGATGAAATTGAATCAAAGTATAACCTGAGTGAAGGAGAATATCATAGGAGTATTAAAGGTAAAATACTTCAAAGGGCAGAACAAATGAAAAATGATTCAGGAGCATTCAAAAATGATATTAAAGCATATAGAAAATTTGTGAAATTTATAAATCAGTGTAGAAATCCTGACATCTTAATTAGTAGAAATGGGTACATTGCATTACAAAGTACTAAAACTAAAGAAATGGTAGAACTTGGGATTACAATTTATGAATTTTTAAGAGAACTATAAGCTTAAAAAAATAGTTAATCGAATCATAATGAATACTGAAAGGAGAAAAAATGTCGTATAATTTGGATATTTTGGTGGAAGGTGGAATAAAGATTTCATCAATGGTCATTGAAAATATCAGAATAGAAGTTAATCCACGTAATTATGGAAGGGGGGACTACAAGAATACATTTTCATATATGGCTGAAAAAAGAGGAGCATGGTGTTGCCTTTTGGAGCCTGATAAAGAAAAACTAATCTTTAGCGCTATGAATATTGCGGATATAGATTTAATTCCTAAAGATGAGAGAAAATACCCTTTTTGGACAGAGAGAACCTCAGGAATGTATGTGCTAAAAATAAGAGACGAATATTATCATTCGTTTGAAGCAGTAATGAAAAAACTGCAATCTCTATCTCCTAAAAAGCGTATAATGTTTTTGCCGCGATTACAAGGAGGAGAATACAACAATGTTTGCGGAGTAATAACTCTTGAACATTTCTTTGAATTGCTGGACAATAAAAAAATACTGTTTAATATTGTATATATAATTCAGGATTGAATAATCAGCGGACTCCCCGAGTCCGCTTTTTTCTTGACAAAAGCCCCTTCCCATGGCAT
>CAMORE010000152.1 GCA_946623365.1 uncultured Acinetobacter sp. | reverse complement strand
AGTGTCTCGGAATGACAAGACTTGTTCTTTTATTGTTTACAAGTTTTTTAATTAGAGAAAACCTTTAACATTTCTCTAATCGACTTAAAGCTATTAAGTTTTTGAATAAGTTTATCGTCTTCCATACCCTAAGTATAACGTCTCCATATGACACATGTGGTTACAAGTCCTTGAACAGAGACAGTTTTAGTCAATTTTGAGACATAAAACTTTACGTTTCATCCTACATTTACCCCTCGGCTCTAATATATTATACTGGAGTTTTCATGAGACTTAACTTTTTTAGAAAATACAAAAACGGATTGAAAAATCTTCAATCCGTTTAATTAAGATTTATTTTTTTAACTATAAAGTTATATCTAAAGAATTTTGAACTTTTCCGTTTACTTTATCACCAATATCAGTCTCTATAAAGTTATTTTGATTTGATTTTCCATTTGAATATCTTACCCAAACATTATCTTGTGAGTTATTTTTCCAAACATCAACACTTGAATTCTCGCAATCAAATAAGGTAATATTATTAACTTTATCATTGGCTCCTGTTACATTACAAGAATAAGCATTATTAACAAGTATTGAGTTATGTCTATCATTATAACTAATGGTAGCTCCATTTGCTTTGTTTTTTTCAACAAATTCTTTATATGTATATATGGAAATTACTGCTCCTGATGGCATCGTAACTTCTGTCGTAAGGTGAACTTGACCTTCTGGTGTATAATTTGTACACTCTTTCTTTGAAACAAAGCCTTTAACCATTACCCCATTTATCAATTCATCAGCCATATTATTTCTCCTTTTCCTCAGTGTTTTACTAATTACATATATAAAGTCTTTTTCTTTCCAAAAATTGCTTAATTTTCAGAAAATATTAAGAAATTGATACAATTAAAAAAAACAAAAAGGCTAAAATTATTATTTTAAAATAACTTCAGCTCTATTTACTGTAGTATTGTATATAGTTACCTAGTTTTTTAATATTTACCCCTAATGTATTTACCCCCTATGTAATTTCTTTCTTAGAAACCCTGTATCTGGATTTAAAATCCTGATATCGCATATTGAATTCTAAATCATCTTCTTTATTTCTGTGGTTATATTCGTGTTTATCAAAACTTCTGTCGTGGAGTTGAATTACACTCATCGCAATATTTCCTGCATGAGCAGCTGTTCGCCTTAGTTCATTTAATAAATCCGAAAACAAAAAACTGACTTCAGGAGTACATTTGCCCTCTTTAAGCCTTTGTATATGATTGTTTTTTGCTCTGCGCACCCCTTTTTTAATGACAGCTTCCAGAGGTTCTACGTTTTGCGCCAGAGATAAATCATTATTTTTATAAGCGGATAATGACATTAAATATATCTCTAAAACAGCGTTTACTATTGTTTTTAATTCCGTTACGGCTTCTTCTGACAGTTTTTTATCCATATCATTTAGCTTCTCAGCAATTTTCAGAATATTAGATGCGTGATCGCCGATTCTTTCATAATCACCAATCGTAAGGAGCATTTGTGATATTTTTTCATTATCTTCATCGGCAAGTTCTCTGCCTGAAAGTTTTAATAAAAACGAATCCAGCTTATCCTCATAAGTATCGATTTGAACTTCAGACTCTCTGATTTGTTCAGCTTTCTTGTGGTGAAAATTCTTTAACATTTTTGTTGCATATTTTAGGTTATGTTCTACAAGTTCTGCCATATTCAGAGTTTTTCTAAAAGCTTCAGAGATGGCAAATGTTGGATTTAGCAGCAATCTCTCATCAAGAAGAACTATTTTATCAGTTTCGGTTTGACTTTCAGGAATATATTTAACAGCAAGCTTTTCTATAACTTTAGCAAACGGAAGTAAAATAAAAGCTACTGAAATATTAAATATAGTATGAAAAACTGCTATTCCAAAAGGATTAACATTATTATTAAAGAAATTTAGATTACAAAAATTTTGAATAAACAATAATATAGGTAAATAAATACAAACACCTAAGATATTAAAAATAATATGTACTCCTGCAACTCTTTTAGCATTGGTATTTACACCTATACTTGCTAGAATTGCAGAAACACAAGTTCCTATGTTTTGTCCTAAAATAATTGGTATTGCAACACCCCAAGTTACACTTCCGCTTAATGATAAAGCTTGTAAGATACCAACAGAAGCTGATGAACTCTGAATAATCATTGTAAACACTATACCTGCAATTAAACCTAAGATCGGATTAGAAAAAGCTGTCAGCATATTTTTAAATTGCGGAACATCTGATAATGGCGCCATTGCTCCTGACATAAGCTCCATACCAAACATCAATATTGCAAAACCCATTAAAACAGAGCCTGCGTTTTTTCTGCTGTTATTCTTTGACACCATAATCAAGCAAATTCCCACAAAAGCAAGAATTGGTGAAAATGATTCAGGTTTTAACAGCTTAAAGAACCATCCTGCGCTTTCTTGAATTGCAGTCAAGCTTAATAACCACGCTGTAATTGTTGTTCCGACATTAGCTCCCATTATAACAGTTACCGTTTGCGATAAGTTCATAATACCGGAATTTACAAGTCCGACTAACATGACGGTAACTGCTGAAGAAGACTGTATAACAGCTGTTATAAATGCGCCGAGTGCAAAGC
>CAMORE010000151.1 GCA_946623365.1 uncultured Acinetobacter sp. | reverse complement strand
AAAAAAACTTTATATATATAAGGTTAGTTAAAAATTAAAAGGTTAGGTAATTTAATGAGCATTCCTGCAGTAAATCAACTTGCAAATATGGAATTTCTGCTCTACGGCGGAAGGTCGGGAGCGAATATGAATTGCCCCAGTTTTGTAAATAATTACATGGGGGCAAGCAGATTTAATGCTTACGGAATGAATCCGATGATGAATTATTATAATCCTGCTTTTAGAGGAGGATACTCCGGACAAGATGTATTTACTCATGCAAATGATGCTACTTCAGTAAACAATCCGTTGAAAGATGTTTCCCAAAATAATTCTCAAGTTGATTGGAGTAACCCGCAATTTAGAGGTTTGAGTGATGACTTAAACGAAATCGGTGACTATTATATTAAAAACTCTGCTCCCAGCGAATCATTTGTTGGTGCCGCAGTGGGAGGAGCAGCTTTCGGCTTAATAAATAATCCAAGAATGATTGTTCACCCATGGAATTCAATCGCATCTACAAAAGCAGTAAGCGAAATGTTTAAAGGTATTAAAGACGAAACCTCGACTCTTGGCAAATTGTGGAGAGGAATGCCCGTAAAAGTCAACGGGGAAGAATTCAAAGGCGGTTATGAACTTTTAAGTAACGCATACTCAAGAATGCATAAACTTGAAAGCTTGCATAATTGGAAGTTTGGTTTATTCAGAAAATCAATCGTAGGAGCAAAAACCGCCGACGGAAAAGATTTATATACTCATCTGAAAGGTGTTATGGAATCAGCGCTCAAGAGCGGTGATCCAAAGAAAATAGCCGAAGCAACAGAAGAACTTAAACGTGCAACTAATGCGTTTACAGGCTTGATTCCGAGAGGTCTTAGAAAAATCGGACTTCAAGACCAATTGACATGGTTAAGAAAGAAAATTAATCCGACGCATTACGAACCCTTAGCAGAAGTAGCTAAAAACAGCATAACTGAGGCAGGCAAAAAGACAACATTTAAACAATTTATGAAACATTCCTGCGGTATAAAGAACGGCATTTTCTTTGCAGGCATGGAATTCTTAAATGATTATGTTTTTGAAAAGAAAATCCAAAAAGCATTTGATAAAGATACCAAAACAGGAATTACTCAACTCGGTCAAACATTAGTTAAAGGGGTTGGCAGTGCCGCAGGTTGGGCAATAGGTGAAGGTGTCGGAGCATGGGCAGGCGCAAAACTCGGAGCTATAGCAGGTGCAAAATTAGGAACAGTAATATCTCCGGGGGTAGGAACTGCAATCGGCGCAGTCGCAGGCTTAATCGGTGGTTCAATCGGATGCTGGCTGTTCGGTAAAGCTGCTCACGCAATTACAGGAACGGATGTGGGTACTCTTGCGGAAGTTGAAAAAATGAAATCAACTAAAGACGGTCAGGTTCAATTGTTATCTCTTACAGCACAACAGGCAGAAGGTGATAAAAAACTTGACCCCAGAACCATGAAAGCATTACAGAATGTAGCAAATTTCTATGGAGCCGGAAATAAATAGTGTAGTATAATTCTCTTATAAAATACCTTATTAATTAACCAAAAAACGAGGAAAAAATGTCTGTTTTAAACAGACATTTTTTTTAATTAGTTATTCAATTAAGCTATCTTTTTTTAACTTTTCCCAGAAGTACTTTACCTACAAACCTTAAGAAAAGATATATTTCCCATATTAAGTTTTGATGTTTAATATAGTATAAATCATACCCGACTCTTTGTTCCGCAGTCGGTTCAACAACATTTAGCTGCTGCCATCCGCACCATCCCGGACGAACCCAATTTCTGCATTCCCAGAAAGGTATGTTTTCTCTGTTTTCTTCATTAACTTCCACTCTGACAGGACGAGGTCCGACAATACTCATCTCTCCTCTTAGAACATTTATCATTTGAGGAATTTCGTCAATATGAAATATTCTTAGAATTTTACAAAACGGCATTATACGTTTATCATCAGAAGTCACTTCATTTAAATCATCATCAAAGTTTTCTTCTACTTCATCTTGATACATTGTCCTGAATTTTATCATTTTAAAAGGTTTGCCGAATTTTCCGGTTCGCATTTGAGAATAGAATATCGGCCCCATATCTGATAATTTAATTCCGATAGCAGCAATAATTGATAATGGCAATGTTAAAATAATTATTAAAACGGATGAAATAATATCACAAAATCTTTTTAATGATGCATACAATAATGCTTTTCTTCTCACACAATCATAAAATAACCAGTTAACAGACATTTTAGAGACAAGAAATTTCTTAGTAATTTTTTCATAAAATCTATACATTCTCCAAACTTTTACCCCCAAAGGAATTCCTTTTACAAGATCTGTTAAAATATCTGAATCCATACGAGATTTTACGGCTATAATAACAATTTTTACATTATTATCCTTAATTACCGCTTCTGAATCACATGTTAAACCAAGTATATTAATAGAAGAATCTTCATCCTCAATATTATTCATATTGTCATCCAAAAATCCTACTACATTCATTTTTAATTCAGGTCTTCGTTTAATCTCTTCTGCAATAAGTTTTCCGTCTTGACCGGCTCCTACTATTAGTACATTTCTGGTTCTTACACAAATTTTCTTTAAGAGTGTAATTAATATTCTCACAATACTTAAAATAACAAACCC
>CAMORE010000150.1 GCA_946623365.1 uncultured Acinetobacter sp. | reverse complement strand
ACAAAAGTATCTTCCGCACGCAAGGAATTAGAGGACATTCTCTAAATAATTCTGCTACGGAAATTTTTTTCGATTTCTTCGATATTTGCATCGAAGATTTGTTTTTATGCGCAGGAAGCAGTACTTTTGCCGAAAAATTTCAAATAACGAATTTAAAAAGTAATATGAAAAACAAAATTTTCTTTATGGCACTTTTAGTTGCCTCCTTTAGTGGATGTCAAAAGGAAGAACCGACTATTGTACCTACTGCCAGATTTGCGTACACCACGAAAGATTTAACGGTTTCATTTACAAACCAGTCTTCTAATGCTATTAGTTATTCCTGGGATTTTGGGGACAATACACCTTCCTGCTTTGAAAGCTCTCCCTCACATACGTATTCCCAAACGGGTTCATACAATGTTACTTTAACCGTAAAAAGCAAAACCGGAAATACAGATAAATTTAGTCAATCAATATCCCTTATTCCTAATGCATCTGAAACTCCAACGGCTAATTTCTCATACTCGCCGCTTAAACCCTACGAGAAACAGAGAATCACTCTCACAAATAATAGTACGAAAGCTTCTTCATATTTTTGGGATTTTGGTAATAATAAGACCTCTACAGAAAAAGCTCCGTCTTTATCCATGGATGCAGGCACTTGGACAATTACTTTAATCGCTTATAGTGCCGATAAGTCGTTGAAAGATGCTTGTACGAAAACTATTAATGTACTTCCTGCACCTAAAGTAATGAAAATTAACAGTTACAAAGTTAATTCTATCGATTTTGAAGATGCAAATGGGCGTTATTGGGATGATTCGTCTAAAGATGGGCCAGATATTTTTATTAAATCAGTCATGCGAGACGGAACAGCTACAGACTTAAAAGAATCAGGAAATAAGTCGGACGTAACAACATCCGACATCCCATACTCAAGGACTCTTGGATGGAGACTTTCCTATTTCTCTGCAACCTATAAGTTTAGAATGTATGACTATGATTCTTGGTCGGATGATTGGATGGCAGATTTTTCGCTCAAAATCAATGATTACATTCCAGTATACCCGAGCGAAATAACCTTAAGAAGCGGAAAGTTTAGTATTACACTATTTGTTGAATGGCAGGCGGAATAATTTTGTAATGTATGATAACAAAATTCATTCTGTTTAACTTATGGATATAAAAAACAAAATAATTATGGAAAGCTTTTCATTTATCTCCACTTCAGATGCCGCAGCAATTACAGGCGTTACAAAAGAAACAATACGTAATCTATGTAAAAAAGGAACTATTAGATATCAGCAAAAAGGAAATATGTATTATCCGTGCAAAGAGGATATTATTCAATATAAAAAAAAGATATATTGTATACATTCATTAAAAGCGGATATAACGCAACTAAAGTATCAATTAGAAAAAGAACGAAGAAAGTTATTAACAAAGAAAGAAGAATGTAAAAAAATGTTGAATGAACGAAATATATCTCCTACTCAAATTCTGCGGATAGAAAAATTAGCATATGCTTTGCTTCGATTTTACATAAAAGAAAATCATGAAAACTTAAACGAAAGAGAGATTAAACTATTATTTATGATGCTTCGAGGAGATTACACTCCTAATATAGCAAAGAAATTCAAAATATCGGATGCGAGAGTAGGTCAAATATGGAATCAAATACTTCGAAAAATAGCAAGTACAAAAAATGCACTTATTCAAAAAGACGAAGAAATATCAAACTTGCGCCAGAAGTTACAAGATGTAGAAGATAAAATTTCTTTTGACTCCTTTGAAGCAGTCTCAAAGAAACCTTTAGTAAATTTTGATTTGCTTTTTGGCTCCTTAGAAACATGCGGGTTTACTCCTCGCATAGTTAATGGATTGCACGTTGCTAACATAAAAAACATCTATGACCTTATTAATTATCAACGCCGTGATATTGAATTAATCCCACATATCGGCAAAAAATCTTTAAATGAAATAGATACATGGTTAGAAACTCATGGTTTAGATTATGGAATGCAAGGAATAAATTTAGCAGAATTAGAAAAGAGTAAAAATATCTGAAATAGAGAATCCCTATTAGAAATGATTTAAAAACTCTGAATTATATGTATGGTGAGAATTTTACAGAGAGAGATATGTTCGCTTACGCGTTAACATGTATTTATTATGCTGCAGAGGCTGGTGGATCAATTAATTTATTGAAGTGTTCCGAAATGCCTCCTTTCGATGGTTTTCCTGCAGGAACCGTATTTGAGTATCACTATTTAACAGAATTTGGCGAGGTTCAGCATGACATAGATTTTGAAGAAAAACCAACACAAATGTTTACGCTTAACAAAAAGGGGAAAATGATTGGAGATCTTCTTATCAAAGCCCATAGTTTGGCATTCAAAAATCCACCTAATTACGTTCAAATTTCTGAATGGGTAAAGCATGCAAATATAATTAAGGAAAACGAAATGAAGTCTGAAAGCATATTAGTTTTCGTTGATAAAGATACATTTTACAACAGCAACATCACTGATATTAATTCTTCTGAATAAGTTGTCCTTGTTATGTTATTAATATTTTGAGCCATTCTAGTTTCAATATCTCCATATTTTTGAATTCTCTGTAAGTTGACACTATTGAGAAATTTGGTTAGATATTTTCCCTATTAAGACACAAGTCTCGTCTTTTTTAGGCAAGCTTAAAGCACGGCGGTCTAAGTGTAGTTGATCCTGATAAAAATAAATCAAACAGCTATATATATCGGCTCGGAGATTCAATCATTTTTTGTTCTGACCGTTTTGACCTTTTTGACCGTTTCGCTCTCAAACGGTCAATTCGGTCAATCCGGTCATGTATTTTTTATCGCTCATTACCAAACATTAAAATTTGCACTGGCATAAATGGCATAAG
>CAMORE010000149.1 GCA_946623365.1 uncultured Acinetobacter sp. | reverse complement strand
CCTGTCCAAATGGCGTAGGCTGTACCTATCGGAATATGTTTTTGTGCCAAATATAAAAATATCCCGCTCAAAGCCATTGCTAATATAGCAAAGATTATCCATAAAATTTTAAAATTACTTTGTGCGGCAATTTTTAATCCAAACGGCCAACCTACTTCAAATAGTGATGCTATTATTAAATATATCCAACTCATAATATAATAAGTATAAAAGAAAAAATATTATCCGGTCAAATTTTTATTATTTGTATTTTAAGTCTGTAAAATAGTAAGGACAATTTTATCCGGCTCTATTCAATTGCAAATATATACCCAAGGCAGCAGTTTCTTTTTGATACTTAAAAATTATTGCAAAACATATAATGTTATAAACGCAATGTTTAAAAAGTTTTATTAATAAAACTTTACAAATAAGGCAATTTTTATAAATAAAAAAACTTTATATATATACAAGTGTAGAATTTAAAAGGTGTTTTAGTATGGCTGTGAATCCGAATACATTGTATCATTTGTATCAAAACGGTATTTTAGACTTTGTACCTGCGGATTTAGCAATGCCGTCACCTGTGGGGATATCAACGCCGGTCACTAATCCTTATTTAGATATGGCAAAGCAAGGCGGGTTATATCAGAGTGCAGGAATGACAACTGATTCATTTCAGTCTGCATATAATTATGATAGTGAGGCACACAGTTCAAGACATAATTACGGAGCAAGTGCAGGACAAAACAATATCTCCGGTACATATAATTACGGAGGGCAGGGATATAACGCAAATATTCAAGCAGGTTTTCAATCCAACACCGGTTTTACTGGTATGCTAAACGGTTACGGGGTAGGCGCATATAATAATAACGGCATTGCAACTGCTCTTGGTGAATCCGGTTCAATCGGCTCAATGTCGCAGACGGGCGGATTAAATTCTTTATCAGGATTTGGTGTTGGAACCGCATACGGTGAAAATGGTGTAAATTCTGCCAATGGATTATTAGGCGTTCAAAATGGAATATCAAGCGGTTTCAATAAGACAATGAGCATTATTAATAGTACCCCAAGACTTGTGCTAGGAGTAATTGCTGGTGTGATAGGTGTTACCGGAATTGTTTTAGCGCTAAAAAGAGGGAAAAAACCTCCTAAAACTAATACTTCAAATACAGGGTTTTGGTCTAAATTGAATCCTTTAAATTGGAAAATATTCAAAAGAAAATAAGTAACATATTAAATAACCTTATTAAAATACCTTATTAAATTTATAACGCTCTTATAAAGAGCGTTTTTTTTAATATTTCTTAAAATATGCTGTAAAATATTTTATTTTGCATTAGTATCAATGTATAAACTCAATCAACTGGCGGAATATATATATGAAACTAATGGTAAACAGTACAAATTTTAACGGTTATACAAGATTTTTATCATGCAATTCGGGCGGAAAATATAAGACAGTGTCTGATTATCCGTACGGAAGACGTTATTTTGGTGACACGCGGGGTTTAAGTGAACTTGTAAAAAAACATTCGTTTCCTTTTGCAAGTATAGAAGAAACTATCGGCAAATTTCACGACAATGTTACTTATAGGGTGTACGTTACAGATCCATATGAAGTTGTTACGGATTTAATAAGACGGAATAATGACTACATCGTATTTGATAACGAACCGAAGTTCCAAAAGATAGAATTTGATTATTTTGATTTAGACGGAACAAAAAAACGAATGCTGGATATAAAAAATTATTTTTTACGATTGATAAATTCAGGAAATTCCGATAAGTCAAAAAATTATGAAGCAGAAAAGCAAGTTAACTTTGTTGATAAGTTTTTGCAGATTTATGAAAAAAGTCAAGATAAAATCGAAGAAATAAACATTTTACGAAAACGTTTCAGAAACCGAACAGACAGACTGCAAGAAATGCAAAACAACGTACCGATTTATACAAAGGAGTTAGCCAAAAAAAGGAACAGTGTACTTAATAACAAAAAAAACTTGTTATATACTGAAAATACATTAAAAAAAGACGTAGCACTTCTGCAGCAGAATGAAAATAACGAAAAATCCGAAGTAATAAAAGAGAGAATCAAAAACAAAAAAGCACAAATGCAAATTATTACAAAAAGAATTTTAAAAGCAGAAAAAAGGATTTCGTATTTAGAGAATTATTTGTCAAATGCTCCTGATAAAATAACAGCTTTAAGAACCGAAGCAGCGGCTTTTAAAGACAAATTAAACAAATGTGAGCAGTTGATAAAACCGGAGTATATAAATCTTTATAAATTTTGTATACAGAGCGGAAAAATAATCAGTAAATATTTTTAGCCATGTTATCAGTATAAATAAATTTAATCTGCTTTATTATAGAAGCGGAGGAAATTTTTATGCTTAAAGAACTGAATAACGATAATTTTTCTGAAGAAACCAAAAACGGAACTAAGTTGATTGAATTTCACACATCGTGGTGCGGATATTGTAAGAAGCAACAGCCTGAACTTGAAGCAATGGAAAAAGTTTGGATTGGTCAAGTTGATGCAGACAATGCGCCAAAGATTGCTGCTGAATTTAATGTTAATTCGTTTCCTACATTTTTAATCTTAAAAGACGGAAAAGAAGTTGAACGTTTTAGCGGAATGAGAAAAAAAGAAGATTTAATGTCAAGGATTTTAAAACATATTTAAGAACGATTGAACGTGAAAGTTCATGAAAAATGAGCAGTCATTGCTGCAACAAATAACACATTTTGTTGTATAACACTCAGATTTCCCTCTCAATTTTATTTACCTATTGGAGAGGATAGAATTTCAATTTGAAAACCTTTAGGTTTGAAAATTAGAAATTCTAGGTTAGGGTTGGGTGTAAATTCTTTTTTATTAATAGTTAAATTTTGTTAATTTTATGTACTTCTTTTCCTCTCTTTATTTCGGATGTAAATAGAGGAAAAGAAGTACCAAGAAAAGGAGAGAAACACCGGTAGAATAAGATGTTTA
>CAMORE010000148.1 GCA_946623365.1 uncultured Acinetobacter sp. | reverse complement strand
AATGAAATCTTGAAAAATGCAGGCGAAAAAGAAATCAATTGGCAAACATAGTTAAGTTATTTATTCTTATTTGATTTATTTTATTAAATTTCGGAATTATCTCTTTTTACACACCTGTTTAATGAATTTATTTAGCCATTACGAACTTTCCCAGTAAAGGATGAGAACTCCTTCCGCTGACATGGAGGGGCGAGAATGGGTGTGTTACTTGGAATAATTCCGTTAAATTTAAAACCTTTTTGAATTTTGTTATAGCTCTATTTTTTTATATATTTTTGCATATGTAAAGCTACGGGAAGTTGGTATAAGGCAAATCGTAAGATTGATTACGATTTCAAAATTCAACATTTTGGCGATATAATTGCATTTTTAACTCACCCGAATCATAAATGTAACAAAATGTAACGATTCTTTTAAAAACTCTAAAGTTTTAAAAAAAAATGCCGATAACAAATATGTAAGCAAAAACAAAACAAAACCCCGGCAGAATAAGGAAAGGATTAAGGAATATGCGTATTGAAAACGAAATGTTAGCTAGATTTAACACGACAAATAAGATGGAGGAAAATATGACAATATCACAAGAATTAGACTTTTTCTTTGACAATGTAATGGACACAGTAGTTGACTATTTTAAAGAAGAAATTAAGGCTTAATAAAGTTTGGGGGGTAAAGACACTATTACCCCTTTGTTGTAAAAGGTAAAATGACTCAAAAATATACATTTATTAAAAAAAGGACTTGTAACAAGTCCTTTTTTATTTTGTACTTATTAATTCTTGCGGATGTTCCAATTCTTTTTTTATATCTTCAACTGAAACATGAACGATTTCTGAATTATCATCCTTTTTAAGATAGACATCCTTTATTCCTGACTGAACAATAAACCTTTTACATAAAATACATATAAAATTATGACCGTATATGTACATGGTTGCTCCCATACACCTGTCTTGCCCTGCTTGAATAATAGCATTTTGCTCTGCATGTATTGAACGACACGTTTCGTAACAGGTTCCGGATGGAATATTGTTTTTTATTCTGTAGCACTCCCCTCTCTCATAACAGGATTCTACTCCGCTCGGAGTTCCGTTGTATCCTGTTGCTTTTATTTTTCTGTCCTGCCCTACAATAATTGCACCAACCTGCGCTCTCAAGCAGTTTGAACGGGAAGAACATGTTTTCGCCATATCCAAAAAGTAATCATTCCAAGCTATAATAGACATAATAATACTCCTTAAAAATATTATACAATATTTATTTTACATTAAATAAACCAATTTTAAATATTACTTAGCTTTACGCTTTATTATGTTTGTGCAAAACTAAATGCATGACAGAATTTAATATTTTTGTCGAGATAGCTGATAGGTTAAACGTTAAAGAAGTAAACTCTAATGAAGTAAATTTCGGCAAAGAAAATGAAAAAGAAATAGCTGATATTAATCAAAAAGATGTAATTGATAAAACCCGTCAATTACTTGAATTTTATATTGCTGATATCGGTGAAAAATCCTGCTTGAATAATAGAGAATATTCCTCTGTCACGCTGGATATTGTTCTTTGTAACTCTGAGAAAACTCATGAACTTAATCGGGAATACAGAGATAAAGATTATCCCGCAGATATTATAACATTTGCCATATTTGCGGATGATGAAAACAGCTTTATTTTTGACGGAGATATTAATCTGGGTGAAATAGTTATTGCTATGGACAAAGTTAAAGAAGGAGTAAATCGGGATATTAGTAATTCGACAAATTGGAAGCAGGAGCTTTTTTTCCTGATAAGCCATGGATTAATGCATTTATTAGGGTTTGACCACCAAAGTGAAGAAGAATATAATTTTGTTATAGCCGAGCAAAAAAAAGCGTTAGGGAGTATAGAATATGACAAGATATAAATCACAAGGATTTAATAATACTTTTAAAAACGCAAGAAAAGGATTCCGTTTGGCTTTAAAAAGCGAAGTTAATATAAGGGTGCACGTAACTGTTGCAACAATCGTACTGTTAGCGGCTTTCTACTTAAAATTTTCTCCTGTAGAATTTTGTTTAATATTTTTTGCAATCGGATTTGTGATTTGTGCTGAAATGCTTAATACAGCTATTGAATTTGCCCTTGATTCAATTTATCATAACAGATATTCAAAAATGGTCGGCATGGCAAAAGATATCTCGGCAGGTGCTGTAATGTTTGCAACAGCAATAAGCGTCATTATAGGAATAATCTTATTCGGAAATAAAATTATTGCTTTGATTTAATACTTTGATACCGGTTAAATAAATACGACAAATCGTATGGTCTGAGCCTTGATACCTTTTTGTAGTCTGTTGTATACAGAATTTTATTTTTTTATTGTACTTCTTTCGACAGCTCTTACAAATTTTGTTAAAAGGTTTTCATTAGGATTAATTGAACCGACTAAAATTGTTTTACAGCCAAGCCTTTTTCCGACAAGAATGTCAGTTAGAGGTCTATCACCGACCATTACTGCTTCAACAGGTTTAATACCTGCTTCATCCAAAAACTTTTTTGTAATTTTAGGGTTGGGTTTTCCTGCACTTCCAATTACTCTGCAAGGAGCTAATTTTGAGGCATTTTCAATATAATTTTTGTTATGATTGTTCGAGATAATAACAACATTAAAATCATTTATGAATGTTTTAAACCAATCAAGGGTTTTTTCTGTAAAAGAAGCTGATTTGGACATCATAACCGTTGAATCCAAATCAAACATTACACATTTTATGCCTTGTTTTTTTAATTCTTGAAAATCGATTTCATAAATATTTTTTAAATTGTAATCAGGCTTAATAAACATACAAACTCCCTGGTTCATATATTTATATTTACATAATGTTTGATTTTAGTCAATTTGTAACTAAAAAATTATCAAGGTTGTATATGCAATTATTTATTTGACAAGTACAGCTTAAAGGAGTGTGACTAAAAAGTAATTTTTAACCACACTCCTTTAAAAATGAAATTGTTTTTGTCATGTTAAAACCCGACCTATTGGCTGTTTTTGTTGGGTTTCACCCAACCTACCGGCTATAAGCTATGATTCAGGGTCTTGCTGTTGTGGTTGTGACGAAGAGCTTTCATCCTTGTAACAAGCACCGCCGGATTTGTACCAAGAAGATTTCATTACATAATTTTCTTTGAAT
>CAMORE010000147.1 GCA_946623365.1 uncultured Acinetobacter sp. | reverse complement strand
TAGTTGCGGTAGCAGTGATAGTTGCTGAGCCCACTGCAACAGCAGTTACAACACTTAATACATATTCAATGGATGAAGCTACAATTGCTGATGCAATCCATGCCGGAATAGAGACACTCGGAACAAGTACTAAGTATGGTCTGTTTGGTGCGTTTGTATCCGGCCCGTCGGGAGAAGTTACAAAAAAATTCATACAAGCTATGTGCACAAATTCAGGCAGAGTTATGGAAATAGCTTCAAGTGTTTTAGGAGTTGGAACAGAAACATCGCTGGATGTCTTGTTTGACAGATTAACCAGTGATTTAACAATAAAAGAATCACTTACACAAAACGGCGGTATGAATTTTGCCATGATGCTTGTCGGCGGTCAGATTAACAGAAATATAAAAGTAAAATGTAACACAGACGGAACGGTTACTCTAAAAGACGGTGCAAAAACTCATAACTTTAAATCAAGAACTGAACTGATGAAACATATTATGGGCAGTGAATTTTTAGGTGCAGGGGTAAATGGAAAGGGAGCTGAGAATACCCCCCTTCGTCCTTCTGACACTTCTCCCGCAGGGGTCAATAAAAGGGGGGCAGAGGCACCAAGTGAAAGTAAACCCAAGCAATCAGGTAAGAAAGAAAAAGTTTTAGAAGGCGGAGTTAAAGAGTCTGACTTAACGGAAGTTGCGTGGGAAGCAAGGCACCTTGCAGGCCCGACTGATGTTGTAGCTAATCCTATTCACAGTCTGGAAGCTGCTGAAAAAATTTGTAACGAATTAAAATTAAATGATGCAGATAAAATTATTATCCAAAACCTAAAAGACGGAGAAGTTCACAGAATCAACGGCCCCGATAACACAGAAGTCATTATCACTAAACAAGGAGAAGATTATGGCGTAGAGATTGTATCAAAAGCCGCATCAGGAGATTTAAAATCCGGAGTAAAAGGTTCGATATACACTAACCCGAACGAAGTTCGCTTTGGCACGATGGAACCTCGTCATGCATACGACATTAATCCTGATATCCTTCCTATTTTGGATTTGGGGTATGGACTGCAAGTTAATTTAAACAGACCGGAATATGCATGGAGAATTTATGCATTAAAAGAAGGTGGAGAACCTTTAATTATCGGAAGAAAGGGGCAAGTACCAATTGATGAAAAATATGACTGGGTATCAGGTCAACACGTAGCTATTTATAGGCAAGGCGGAAAATTAAAGATTCAAGATATCTCCAGAAATGGAACCAAAATTACATGTGATGCAAGTGATGCGTATGTAAAACAATGCGCAGAAGGTCCAATGGAACAGCATCAAGGGTATGCTCTTAACATTGACAAACTTCCTACAATAGAATTACCCGGTGGAGAAAAGTTGGATTTATCAGTATATAAAACAAGAATAGCAAATATAAGAGAAGGTCAATCTTTAACCATTGGTAAAGAAGGTGATATTTGGTTCGGAGGTAATAATGTAATGTTGCAACATTTGGTTGTATATAGAAGTAACGGAGAATTGAAAATTAAAAATCTATCAGCTATACCAACCAGAATAGTCAAAAATGGGTTTATGCCGAGAATAACAGATAAAATCAAAAATCTGCTTGAAACCCCATCAAATAGTAATATTAAACTTACGCAAACAGAACAGCGTATATTAACGGTATTTAAAGACCATCCGCAAATAAGAGCTCTACATTCAAATCCGACGGAGCTTAAAAAAGTTCTTGCTAATATGGAAAAAATAGTTAATGACAGAACTCTTGTTTCAACCGAAGTTAGAGATGCAATTATGACAGGAACATCAAAACTAAACTCTCCTGTTGATAATGTTACTAACGTAAAGTGCGAAGTTGAGGAAAATATGATGAACGATATAGTCAAATTAGCAAAAGGCGAAGACTATATAACAGAATTTCCTCGCGGGGTCAATGAGCGTGAAGTTATGAGCAAAGTACCCGTAGGCGAAGTTGCAAAAGTTAACGGCAGACTTTGGGTTAATAACGGTTCAGGAATGGAAGAAATACATATGTCTGAACAGACTTTCAGAAAATTATTCCCTCCGGTTAAAAGGTTTGCAACTCATCAAGGGTCAGTTGGGACTTGTTATTTGGTTTCCGTTCTTGAAAGAATGTATGCTTCTCCTAACGGCAGGGTAGAATTATATAGAAGAATAGGTGAAGATTCAAAAGGTATTTACACAAAAACATATAATAGCGGTTATAAAAAAACATACTTTAACAGGTTTGACTCTAAACACAAACATATTGTAGAAGAAGGCGGACTTGCAATAATAGAACAAGGCTGGTGCAAAAATTCAGCGAAAGGTGCGCGCGTATTTAACCCGAGAGAAACCATTATTATGGAGGCGAATGCAGGCGGCCTTTCGAATTGGTCAATCGGAGGGCTATTAGGTGTTCAGCCGACTGTAGTAGACTTTAAACCTGTAAAAGGCAGAGACGGTAAATATCACTTTCCTACACCACAAGAAATTCAGCAGAAAAAAGACAGCATAAGAAGATACATTATGCAATTCGGAAATAATAAAAATTCCATTATAAATTTTAGTACACCAAGTAATGGTCATAATGATGACAGACATTTTGTAAACCCACAATATAATCTTTGGACCGGTCACGAATACTCCATTAAGGGTTATGATCACCGAACAGGCACTGTAACAGTTTGTAACCCTCATCAATCCGGTATTACGGTTAAAATTAAGCTGGATGAATTAGTAGAATACATAGATGATTTTTCTATTTTGAATCTATAATATAAAGAAAGGTTATAAATGAATTTAAGAAAAGAATACGAAATATTACAAACACAAATAAATAGGCTTGAAGATTTAAAAAAGCCTGTTGATTCTAAATTATATTTAAGGCGAATTAAAATTTTGGAACAACTTGATGATGAATTTGTAAAAAGCAATCAGGAAAATATTGGAGTCTATACCCAAAGAATCAGGCTTAATTCCATGCTTGAATATTTTGCAAAAAAACTCAATTTGCCTATTGAAAAGTATACGGAAAATATTGAATTATTGATGAAAAAAATGGGAGTATAGTTTTAGTTATCTTCCCTCAGCCAATCAATCATGGCTTTATCTTCGCCAAAGAAAATATCAAAAAGCTCTTCCATTTCTTTACCGCGTAAAACACTCCTGTGGATATTATATG
>CAMORE010000146.1 GCA_946623365.1 uncultured Acinetobacter sp. | reverse complement strand
TGAATCAAACGCAAGCAAAAAAGCTGATGCACTTCAAAAAGTTAAAGATGCAATGAACAAGGTTGCAGATTCTTTTGATAAATTATACGTAAGATTAAGAATGCAAGAAGCTTTAAGAATCAGAGAAGATATTAAAAACAATAAAGAATTTAAGAAAATAAACGAAGTTAAACCGGATGTCTTTGACGATAATATGATAATAGAAGAAACTATTAAGGACTTAAAAGCAGAAGGATTTACAAATATACCTGAAGTAAGCGATTTAGACCCGTTACCGAAAAAGACAACTATTACAGCAACAAACAGAGCAGAAGATAAAAACGCTGAAGATGAATACGAATCAGCACAAGATAGAATTGATGAATATCTTGTAAAAGAAAGAGGAGCTCTTAAGAAAGTTAACGAAGATTCTAATGTTTATCATACAACCGTTGATATAGGTGATGACGGTAAATTTACAAGATATTTTACTGTTAAGGATGATAAAATTGTAGAAGCAACAAAAAATGCAGACGGAAACTTTGATGTACAAAATGATGCTGAAGAAGTAAGCGCAGAAGTAATCGGCAAATACCATGATGCATTATCAAAGGCAAAAGAACTTATTGATGCAGGTAAAATAACTTATTACAACAATGAATTAGGTGCAGAATGCAAATATCCTATATTTAAATCAGTTGTTGATAATAAATACTTCATTATAAAAGATAATGAGTTTGCGTTAATTGAAGACTGTACAGGTATCAAGATTGTAAACGGAGAACCGTATGCGGAAGGTACAGATAAAAAACTTGATGAGCTTGACAGCAATAAACTTGATGCTTCATCTCAACCTCAGTCAAAACTAAGAACAGCAGAAGATAAAAAGAAAGAAGACAAAAAGATTGCCGAAAAAGATATTACCGATGTCGTTGCAGCAAGTGCAGGAAAGAGCTTAGAAGAGATTAAGGGGATAGAATTCTCAGATAAATATAAAATTGAACCTGCTGCTGTTAACGGATACTTTAAGAGCACAAACGGTAAAAACAGATTTTATGTATACAATGTTAGCACTAAAAAGCTTGAAATTTTATCCGGTGTAACAGAAGTCAGAGCAGACGGAACAATGAAAAGAAATGGCAAAATTGAACGCTGTATAGAAGTAGGTGCAGCTTTTGACCATGGTTCCTCTTTAGCAAAGAATATTTGCGGAGGAATCAACGATGACAACATTACAACAGCTAAAAGGAATTTAAATACTTTATTTACATACTCAAGTCCTGAAAATATAGTTAAATTTATTGAAGGATATAATGAAGAAAAAGGCTGGTTTGAAGATTCAATTGCAACACAAATAGTTGATAAAAAAGAATTATCTTCCAAAAAAATCAAAATAGGTAATCAAACGACTACGTACGGTCATTATTGTTTAATAATGATTGCAAAACAAATGCTGAAAGTAATCAGAAAAACTAGTGGATTTACAACAAGTTCCGAAGAGTACATAAAATTACAAAAAATTGCAAACGGTGAATTGTTAGATAAATCATACCTTGCAGCGACACAAACCGGTACTGTTAGAACAATTAAGAATGTTATGGAGACAGCCGAAGTATTGGATGAAATCATTAATAAGGTTATAAAAGCTTATAGAGCGCAAAAATCCTAAGGAGAAAAAGAAAAAAAGAATCAGATGGGAATAAAATTAGTTAAGATGTAAGATGGTTAAAATGCCGAACGTGAGTTCGGCTTTTCCTTTGATACAGTTTTTACATCCCCTATTGGCTTTTGCTGCAAAAGGGGCAAATATCCTCCCCTTGCGGGAGTACCGGAATCTTCGATTCCGAGGTGGGGGGCTTTACCTTCTTCCACTTACGGGGAAGTGAGTAGTGTGCGGTGTACCGCACAAAAAAATATTTTGTATACAAAGTTGGTGCGAAACATCGCACCCTACTTTACTAAAAAGTCAAAATTCCTATTTGAACATATGAACACCGTAGGGTGGGTTAAGCCTTTAATAATAATTATTTTAAGCATATTATCGCAGAGTGGCGAACCCACCAACATTAAACGAATTTTGACTTTTTAGTCACCCTCTACATATTCTATACCCATCTCTAATTCTCCCCATCCGGAGACTTTCCCGAATGGGGAAGGTTGGGATGGGGTAAGTCAGTTTACTTTTGTGTATTGTTTGGTTTCACAATTCTTTCTTCTATTACAGGCTTTTACACCCATCTACGGTAAAACGAATAAGCAGGTTTTGGTAATCTTTGATTACCGAAACATTTATAAAAACATAGATTAGAAGTTGCGGTAAATTAAAAATTTACCGCAACTTCCTCAACTAACTACAAGAATTGTTTTAAACAGATTATTCCTGAACAACCTCATCTACAGCAGGCTGTTGCGTTCTGCCTCTATCATCCGGTAATGTTATAATCACGGGGTCAGAATCCAAAGTCTTAGTTCCAATCCCTACAAACTCAGGATGCTCTTCCAAGAATTGCTGCATATTGCCGCTATTGGATTTTTTAATTAACCAAGTTTTTGTTTCTTTTACACCGTCTTTTTCAGTTGATACACTTATTATATAACTATCGCCTATGTTCAACTTCGTAATAAAGATTTTTATTTCATCTGTTTTTACATTAAGCAGGTTATAAAAATCTTTGCTTGCAACAATAGTATCAATAGCTTGTATCAAATCTGTCATTGTGTCTGATTTTACAATACCAAGAGAAACCAATTTTGCTTTTAATAATTCAGGACTATCAAAATATGAAGCAACTTTATTTTGGAACGCTTTTTGTGTAAAGAAAGTCATTGCATTGTTTGCTATTGTGTTATCTCTGCATGCATCGTTCCATACTGTAACCATAAATTTCATTACGCCTGATTCGCCGCCAAACAGATGTAACAGATTGTTGCTTTGCAATAGCTCTACCATTTTACTTACTGCATTATTAAAGTCAAGTTTGCATCGTTCATTATTATTATTTGTATAAGTTCCTTCATTTGATATGTCAATAAGACAGACCTCTGTACTTTCCACGTAACTATTAGAGGAAACAAATTCTATTTTATTTTTCAGTGCAGCTAATTCACTTGCATGACTTAAGATACTATCTTCTTGATTTACACCTCCTTTAGGAGCATCTGCATAAGCTTTTAATGCACCGAGAGATGTTTTTGCAGAATCAGGAAGATCTTTCAGCGCCTCCGTATTGA
>CAMORE010000145.1 GCA_946623365.1 uncultured Acinetobacter sp. | reverse complement strand
CAGGACGTTCCTTTTCAATAATCTGAGAAAGACGCTCAACGTTCAGCGGCTCAATATAAGTAGCGTCCGCCATAACCGGGTCAGTCATAATAGTAGCCGGGTTAGAGTTTACAAGTACAATCTTGTAGCCAAGTTCGCGCAAAGCCTTACAAGCCTGAGTTCCCGAATAGTCGAACTCACAAGCCTGACCAATAACAATCGGCCCCGAACCAATAATCAAAACCTTTTTGATGTCTTCTCGTTTCATTTATATCTCCTGTGTCATGTTCGGGCTTGACCCGGACATCTTAAAAACCAATTTCATAAAGGAGGGGGAAGTCTCCCCCTGCGCCCGCACTTCGTTGCGTGCTACCCTCTCTCCTAGGGGCAAGCCCCTAAAACCCCAGTAATACTCCGTTATTGTACTCCTTTATCAGTTCATTAATCAGCTGTCCAGCGTGCAGAAAAATCATTCGATTGCATTTTTAAACTATTTCGCATATCTGAAACAACTTTTTTATCAAGTGTTTCCAAAGCAATTAGCATAGGTTTTACTGCATCCCGAATTTTCGTTAAACTACCTTTTGATTTTATCCAGTTTTGAGGACTAAATACTTTTCCATCCATAATTGCCTGTTCATTTGCACTCTCAAATCCAGAGTTAAGTGCATTACCTGCCATATCTATTATTTTATCTAATAAATTACTATCCATAAGTTTTTTTAATACAATTTTTGGATTTGGAACATTCTCGGATTGCATATTATTAAGAACATCTATAAATACAGATACTGCATAAAGATGATGATATGGTGCATATGCTTTCATAGCTAACAACGATTCATTGAAATTTAATGGATTATTATTTTCTGGAAGCCATCTTTTTAACACTGCATTATACAAATCATTTAATGCTTGTACATTTTCAGGATCATAATCCTTTTTAAAAAGCTGTGTAAAATATTTATCAAAGATTTTATTTTCACTATAGGCAATAGTTGGTCTCTGTGAGTGCCATGAAACCAGTTGCTTGCCCAAATCTGTAAGATTACAAATATGAGCTGTATTATATTTTGCAGTATTAGGTTGTTCACCTCGTTTTGTAATAAAATACCCATCAGAATAAAATTGTTCAAAAGACCTTTTTATTGCCAAAACAGATTTATCATTACTTCTCAAATCGCGCGTTTTTACTGCTGATTGAGAATTTGTAGATGTACTAATAGAATCACATTTATTGTCATCAGCAATTTCATAAAATCTAAATAAAATATAGCCATTGGTATTATTTCTAACAGCTTCACTTGTACTGTAAATTGTACTTAATGATTGACAACCATTTACAACATTCAATCCCTTTGTATAAAGAATGTTATTTTCTAATTTCAAGCTATTACAAATAGCTGTAATACCATTATGTAAAAAGAAAAAATCTTCAGGATTTGTCTTTAATGTGCTTGCAATACCTTTATTGACTTTGTTACCAGTTCCAAGAGACTGTCGTACATTTTTTCTGAATAAAGCACCATCTTTGATTCCTGGAATTTTAAAGCATTCTCTTAGAGGAACAGCTGCAACAACTGCTTTTGTATTATTTAAATCTAATTCTAAATATTTACCATTTTCTAGCTCGAATTGATGATCTATATATGGACGATTCTTATTTAGGGTATCGTTATATTGTGTTTCAATTACTTCTGAATCAACCAGAACCAATTCTGCCGGTAAAGTTTCAGATGTACTCATTTCCTGTTTAAAAACATTAAAATCATTTATAGCGGAATCTGTTAGTGTTGCTGTTGTTAAAAATTCTATAAACAAATCATAATCATCTTGAAGAGCACTTGCTATTTCTTGAATTTTTGATTTCAGTTTGTTATTTGCAGAGTCTTGCAACTGTTGTAAATCTTTTATCTGAGTCCAACAAGAAAGTAATTCTCTGACAGGTTCTGCATCTGCTGTTCCTTTATAATACTTCCCTTGAATTATATATACTTTACAATCCTGATTATCGATATATACTGCATCAATTTGTTTATCACCCGCTCCATCAACAATCGCATCTTTTGTTTCTACTTCGTCTAAATTAAAAACATTTCTCAAATACCACGCAACAAATTTTTGTCCATCATTTGCATAGTTATCTTCATAGTATTTCTGTTTTATTTCTTTTTGAATTTTCTCGTACATTATTTCCTCTCCTTTTTCCTACTTCAACAGTTTCCTGTCTTCAACCGCTTCCAAAACCTTCATTTGCTGAATGGCAATTTTGTTCAGTTCCGTAAGCCGCTCGCTCTGTTCCATACCTTTATGGATGAACACAGCGTTCAAGTTTTCCATATTGCTCAGACAAATCAGTTGATTTATTGTCGCATAGTCACGGATATTGCCTTTCATGTCGGGATTTGCATCCCTCCAGTCTTTTGCGGTAATTCCAAAGAGAGCAACATTCAAAACATCAGCCTCTTCAGCATAAACAAAAGATTTCTGCTTCGCCGTAAGTTCCGGCGGAATTAAGTTCTGCTTTATCGCATCGGTATGGATGTGGTAGTTCAGCTTGGAAAGTTCTCGTTTTACTGACCAGCCGAACTGGGCTTGCTCCCGCTCTTTAAGACGATCAAATTCTTTTATAAGATAAAGCTTAAACTGAGGAGAAACCCAGCTTGCAAATTCAAAGGCAATATCTTTATGGGCATAAGTGCCGCCATATCTGCCTGCTTTTGCAATTATACCGATTGAATTTGTTTTTTCAGTCCATTGCTTCACAGAAAGGATGAATCTATTTAATCCGGCTTCGTTTTTAATTCCCTCGAATTCGGGGGAATTAAAATTAGGATTATACATTTCTTCCCAAATCCCTAGAAATTCAATCGTATTTTTATTTCTAAGCCATTTTTCTATGAGAGCAAGACCGTTTTCAATATTTTTAACCATGTCTGTAAGAGAGATATAATCTTTTTCATTTAATTCAATGACAGTAATTTCTGTCTGCTGAACATTTATTTTTGCCATTACATCACCTCCTTACAAAAGATTTAGCTTAAAAAAAAGGCGAACTCTAAAAAAGAATTCGCCGTTAAATTCAAATAATAATAGTATGAATTGATTTATTTACTTTGAGACTCAGCATGTCAAAACAAATTACCGTTTTCATACTGAAAGCAAATAATATCAGAAAAAGGGATTTTATGCTAGAGGGTTGTCCGTTCCAAATACATTTAGGACACTCTGACACCTGGGGAAGAATTCAGATAA
>CAMORE010000144.1 GCA_946623365.1 uncultured Acinetobacter sp. | reverse complement strand
GTTGATAAAAATGAAGTAGAAAAAAATGAATTCTATGGAGTAGTATTAGATATAAAATGGTAGTCTAGTGATTCTATTTGAACATCAAACTGCGGTTTTTGGAAAATCCAAAAACCGCAGTTTATGTTATTTATTTAAAACTGTATCAACCCACTCCGTTAGTGTTCAAGAGGCGGGGGTACAAGTCTTGCGACAATCGTATTTATATGTACCCCGCCGACCTTATATGAGAAGTTTTTCGCTTCCTTTTTTCAAAAAGGAAGATATCTCTTTTATTTTATTAATATTAATGACACAAAGCCAATAATACACCGGCTGCCACTGCTGAACCGATTACGCCTGATACATTCGGACCCATTGCGTGCATAAGTAAGAAGTTTTGAGGGTTAGCCTCTAAACCGACTTTATTTGATACACGTGCTGCCATAGGAACGGCTGAAACACCGGCTGAACCGATAAGCGGATTGATTTTTGTTTTAGAACAAAGGTTCATCAATTTTGCCATCAATACACCTGCAGCTGTTGCAAGTGAAAATGCTATAATACCCAAAATCAAGATAAACAATGTTTGAACCGTCAAAAACTGTCCTGCTGAAAGTTTTGAACCTACTGACAAGCCTAAGAATATTGTTACAATATTGATTAAAGCATTTTGCATAGTATCAGAAAGTCTTTCTACAACGCCACATTCTTTACACAAATTACCAAAGCACAAAGCACCTAAAAGCGGGCAAGCACTAGGTAACAAGATTACGCAAAGAAGTAATATCATAAGAGGAAATACAATTTTTTCTCTCTTAGATACTTCTCTTAATTGTTCCATCTGGATTTTACGTTCAGCTTCAGTCGTTAGAAGTTTCATAATCGGAGGCTGAATAACCGGAACTAAAGCCATATAAGAGTATGCTGCAACTGCAATCGGGCCAAGCAAGTTTTCTGCGAGTTTTGTTGTTACATAGATTGAAGTCGGGCCGTCAGCACCACCTATAATACCGATTGACGCAGCTTCCGGAAGACTGAATCCAAACAAGCAGTATGCCATTAATAATGCACCAAAGATACCGAATTGAGCCGCACCGCCCAAAAGTGCCATTTTAGGGTTAGCAATCAACGGACCAAAGTCTGTCATTGCACCAACACCCATAAAGATTATTAACGGGAACAACCCTTTATGGATACCTGCTTCAAATATAATTCCCAAGAAACCGTTAGGTCCTGCTATTTCTTCACCCAATGGCATCGGGATGTTTGAAAGCAAACCGCCAAACGCAATCGGTACAAGAAGTAACGGTTCAAATTGTTTTTTAATACCAAGCCACAACAAGAATAAGCAGATTAAAATCATAATCCACTGTCCATGTGCTTCTAAAATTTGTTCAAACCCGGAAACTTCGGTATTTGCAAATGCATTTTGCGCTGAATGCACAAAACCCATTATACCTGTAGTTTCCCAAAGGGTATGAAGTCCGTCTATAATGTTCATATTTTCCACCTTTTTGTTAATTTTTGTTGGGGTGGAAACCCCAACCTACTTTCTTTTATTTATGTTGTTGGGTTACACCCAACCTACATTCTTTTATTATAAGTGAGCAAGTGATTGAGTGATTGAGTGAAGTTTAAATTGACTTGTTCACTTAATCACCTGCTCACCTGTTCACTTTTAACCAATCACTACCAGTCCTTGACCTGTTACAACCTTGTCACCTTGAGCAACAAGAATTGAATTTACAGTACCTGATTTTGGAGCTTTAATTTCTGTTTCCATTTTCATAGCTTCTACAACTAAAAGTACGTCGCCTTCATTAACAGAATCGCCTTCAGATACTTCAATTCTCAAAACATTTCCAGGAAGTCCCGCTTTGATTTCTTCGCCAACGCCTGAGGAAGCTGAAGCCTTAGCTTCAATACCTGCTTTAACATCAATATCATAAGCTCTTCCGTTAACAGTAGCTTTATTATCACCGTCTAATTTAACAGCATAAGCTTTTCCGTTAACTTTAACCGTATATTCACCGCTGGCATTAGCTGTTGCAGCAGCCTTTGGAGCGCCTGCTTTAACTTTATTAACGGATACTTGACCTTTACCAAGCAAGAAATCAATACCTTTATCAACATTTCCGTCTTTACAAGCTGCTGCAATAAAGATATTTTCTTCTGTTAAAGGAAGACCTGCTTCTTCAAGACGTTTTTTAGCTGCTTCAACACCTTTTTCAGGATCTTTTTCATTAATATCAACAACTTTTTCTGTTGTAGGTTGAAGACCTGTTTTTTCTTCTGCCCATTTAACTAATTCAGGATCCGGTTCGCAAGGTGTTTTACCGAAGTAACCTAAAAGCATTTTTGCATACCCCGGGTTTGCTTGTTCCCAAGGATGTTCAGTTATAGCATTTAAGAAAGATTGTTGAGCATAGAACTGAGAAACAGGAGTTACAGATGTAGCAAAACCGCCTCTTTCAACAACTTCCTTCATATTTGCGATAAGTTTCGGGAACTTATCCAACATACCCATATCTTTTAACTGGTTAACAGTTGTAGCTGTAGCACCACCAGGTAGAGGAGCTTGAATAAGAATTGGGTTAACAGCGAGAGAAATCGGAGAAATCGGATAATCTTTCATGCATTCTTTGAAGATTTCTTCTGTTTCCATAATTTTCTTAATATCTAAGCCTAAATCGTATTCTGTACCTTTAAGAGCATGCCACATAGAAATGATATCAGGTTGACCTGTTCCGCCTGAAACAGGTTTCATAGCCAAATCAATTCCGTCCGCTCCGCCTTCAAGAGCTGCAAGATAAGCTGCTAAGCCTGTTCCTGCTGTTTCGTGGGAGTGGAATCTTATGTGAGCTTCCGAGCCTAAGATTTCTCTTGTTCGTCTGACAGTTTCATAAACTTTACGAGGATTAGAAGTACCTGAAGCATCTTTGAATGCTAAACTATCAAACGGAATTCCTGCATCTAAAATATTTCTCAAAACTCTTTCATAAAAATCAGGGTCATGTGCGCCTTCACATCCGTATGGAAGCTCCATCATTGTAATTGTAACTTCGTGACGCAAACCATATTTCTTAATAGAGTTAGCAGAATCAATTAAGTTGTTAACATCATTTAATGCATCAAAGTTTCTGATTACATTAACTCCATGCTTTGCAAACATTTTTGCGTGTAAGTCAATTACATCTCTTGGTTGTGAATTCAAACCAACTACATTTACACCTCTTGCAAGTGATTGTAATTGAACACCTTCTGCAACAGAATCAACTGCTGCTCTGATTTTATCCATAGTTTCAAATGCATTTTCGTTACAGAAGAAAATCGGAGC
>CAMORE010000143.1 GCA_946623365.1 uncultured Acinetobacter sp. | reverse complement strand
CTTCTGCTTTTGTTTTAATTGGTCGGAACGACAGGATTTGAACCTGCGACCCCCACCACCCCAAGGTGGTACGCTACCAAGCTGCGCTACGTCCCGATTTTAGTATTCAGTTGTAAATTATAGGTCGCAGCTTGCCAGCTTACGCTACCTGCACCCTCCTTCTCGCAACGTGACGTTTAGTCACCTTGCTCGTGGAGTCCTTGCTACGTCCCGATTTCATTATTAAATTGTCAACACTTGTTCGGCTTGCTTTCCAAGCTGCTACCTCTCGTCTAAATCCTCAATGGTTCGGATTTATACTCGGCACAGTGTCCCGATTTTATATTAAATTATCAATCTTACCAAATTAAAAAAATCTTAATATATTCCGAATATTACATCAAAAATATTCCATTTTCAAAATATTCTAAATTAATCTCGGAATATCTTTCCAACAGACTCCGGAACCAAAAAAATTCTTCTCGTATCCTGCTAGTATTGCATCTGTTTGTTTATTTTTCACAAATGGATTTTCCAAACAGGATTTTCTTAATAATTTTCTTACTCTGCCAATAGATTGTTTTTGTTCTCTCATTATACATAAACACCATTTTTTATGAGTATTTTGAGCTGAAATTTTTGAAATATTCATATTTTCCCCTACAAATATAATTCTTGAACAATACCAATAATTTTATTTAAAAAATTCTTATACTTAATTCTATCCGCTGAACCTGATAAAACAATATCAGCTTTTTCTTTACAAGGTTTTATATGAACAGCAGCTTTTTCATTTGCATTTGCATAAATATGATCCGCAGAATCCCCTAATCCGCGTTCTTTTGCTCTTACATAAAATCTCTCTTTTTTTATGTCTTCTGCTATATCTACATAAATTTTAAAATCAAATGCATCTCTTATCTTGTCAGTTAGCGTAAATAAACCTTCCGAAATAATAACTTTGGAAGGTTTTGCAAGTGTATAATTGTCATGACGAATAGCAGTACCGCTCATGTCATACTTAGGTAAATAAGTTGTTTTACCTGATAACAATTCCTTAATATGTTTACACATTAACTCTAATTCTAAAGCCTGCGGAACATCTAAGTCATAATTTTTTGCAAATTCTGCAAAACTTCCGGCAGCTTTTACCATCTCTGAACGATCATAATAATAATCATCTGTGTTTACACGTGTAATAGCATCTTCTATATTAAATTCCGTTGCAAATGATTCTATGGTATCAATCAAATCCATTGTAATTGTTGATTTTCCGCTTGCAGTCTCTCCTGCTATACCTATAGAAGCAGGCATTTTTATCTTTCCGGATAAATAACCCGCGATTTTCTTTATTACAAATGGATTATAACTTACTAATATTGAATCTTTTTCTTTTAACTCTTTTTCAAAAATATTGTTTAAGTAACGTTCTATTTCATCGTTAATTGAAATTGGCTGAGTTACATTTCTCTGTTTTAACGGACTTTTTGATTTGATGTTGGATATATTTAACATAACTTACTATTCTTTCTTTGTCTATTATACACAAATCAAAACTTATGAAAAGAAATTTTTGCTTTACTAACATGTTTTTTTTACAAATATTTACAATGTTATATTTAGTTATAATCTATTTATATAAAAAATATTCACTCCGAAGAATTATTTTATTATTTTATATAATTTGATACAATAATTATATTATTATAGGAGAAGGATTTATATGTCTATTGATGATGCATTGGTAATGATTTTAGCCGGTGGAGAAGGGAAAAGGCTTTTTCCGCTCACACAAGACAGGGCAAAACCTGCAGTACCTTTCGGCGGAAGATACAGAATTATTGATTTTGTACTTAATAATTTTATTAACTCCGGTTTTTTCAAAATAAAAGTTCTAACTCAATATAAGTCAGACTCATTAAATAAACATATATCTAAAGGATGGATTTTATCGCCTTTTTTAAATCAATATGTAGACTTGGTTCCTGCACAAATGAGAACAGGCGGTTCATGGTATAGGGGAACTGCAGATGCAGTTTATCAGAACATTTTTCATATTCACGATGAAAATCCTGATTACGTTTGTGTTTTTGGCGGAGATCATATCTACAAAATGGACGTGTATCAAATGCTTAAATATCATAAACAGCAGCACGCTGATTTAACAATTTCTGCGATACCGATACCTATTGAAGAAGCGCATGAATTTGGGATAATAGAAGTGGATGAAAATTGGAAGCTGACAGGATTTGTCGAAAAGCCTAAGACTCCGCCAAAACCAATGCCTAATAACCCTTCAAAATGTTTAGCTTCAATGGGAAATTATATTTTTAATAAAGAAATTTTGGAAAATGCACTTGAAGAAGATGCAAAAATCCAAGATTCAAACCACGATTTTGGGAAAAATGTTATACCTATGCTCTTAAATCAAGGTAAAAAAGTTTATATATACAATTTTAATGATAATACTTTTCCGGGTATGACCGAACAAGAAAAAGGGTACTGGAGAGATGTAGGATGTATAGATGCTTATTGGCAGGCAAACATGGATTTATTGGATTATAAGCCTGAACTTAATTTGTATTCTAAAGAGTGGCCATTGAGAACTTTTAACTATAACTATCCGCCTGCAAAATTTGTTTGGGAAGAAGGCGATAGAGTCGGTATGGCAACAAACTCAATGGTTTCTGAGGGTTGTATTGTTTCAGGCGGAACTATATCAAGATGCGTTCTGTCTCCGGAAGTACGTATTAACAGTTTTTCATCTGTGTCTGACAGTATATTAATGGAAAATGTAAGCATAGGAAGACACTCTGAAATCAGAAAAGCAATAATAGACAAAAATGTATCAGTACCTTCTTATACAAAAATAGGAGTTAACAGAGAAGAAGATATAGCTAGAGGGTTCTATGTTTCTGAAGGCGGAGTAACTGTAGTACCTAAAAACGCTCATTTATAATTAATATAGATTATTATATAAAAGACTTAGTTGTTGAGATTTCTCTAAAACTAAGTCTTTTGTGTATTATTACACAATTAGCGTTGTATTTTATATTTTTAAATTTATTTTTGTTTTATAATAAAGTAAAGCTCGGAAGAGTAATTTTTTGTTGGTTTAGAAAACCCGACATGAATTGAAAATCAAATAATGAAAGTTATTAATAAGCTGGATTGCTTCGACTTAACCGGTCTTGCAATGACAATGCTTGATTAATAAAAGTAGGTCGGCTTCTCCAAGCCGACGGAATAAAATCAAACAGAAAGAAAGTAGGTTGGGTGAAACCCAACAATTACAATAAATCATGTAGTAGGTCGGTTTTACTAAGCCGACAAAACAAAAACAAAAATAAACAGAAAGGAAAGGGAGATATAAATTATGTCAAAAAACACAATCACAGTTGACGGAAACTACGCTGCAGCACACGTTGCGTATGCACTTTCTGAAGTTTCCGCAATCTACCCTATCACACCTTCTTCTACAATGGGAGAATGGGTTGATGAATGGGC
>CAMORE010000142.1 GCA_946623365.1 uncultured Acinetobacter sp. | reverse complement strand
GTCAAAGTATTGATATACAGTTTACATTCGATTACAACGTATTCAATGCTTCGAGATACTAGGTGTAAACCTTTTCCCTCGCCCCTTGTGGGAGAGGGTTAGGGTGAGGGGTAAATAACATTGAGAAAAGAAGACAAATTCATAATAACAGCAGTAGTTTTAATAGGCTTATTTGCACTATATGACATAGGGCATAAAGCTTATGACTGGTGTGAATTTGTTTCCAATGCTCCTACTACTGAACAAATAGGTACTGATGTTATAAGACATAATTCTGAAAGGAATTCAGATAAAAAAATAATACCGTTACAAAAAACTCAAAAAGACTATCCTGAGTTAGAAAAGGTATCTGATGAAGAACAGTTGCATGGTTTAGACAAATTTGCTCTTGAAAGAGTTTCCGCATATGATAGTGATAATTTTGAAAAACAAACAGTATACACCATGGTTGGAGATATAGGAAATAGGGTTAGTCCTATAAATGCCGCACAAATAGAAAATGTTTGGAACCCGCCAATGGATAAAGCAAGTAATGTTAAAATAATTTTTACAGTAATGGATGACGGCACTATAAAAGATATAATGTTAGCATCAAGTTCTGGAATCACAGAAGCTGATAATGCTGCTTTAATTGCAATAAATAATGCAGAAATAAAACCATTCAAAATTCCAAACAAGCATTATATAGATGTTGCTATGTGGTTTCAAGTAGGAAATTTTAGGGGAAAATAGCAGGTCGAGAAATACCTGACAAAAGATAAAAAAAACAGTAGGTTGGGTGAAACCCAACAAATAAACAAAATAAAAAAAAAGAAAAGGGGAATAAATTATGGAACTATTATTACATTCAATTCAACTAGATTGGCCGGTATTATTGCCGATTCTAATCTGCTCAATCTTGACAGTTATGGTAGCTATTGACAGAGCTGCTTTCTACAAAGCTAACAAAAGAAATGTAATCGAGTTTATACCGAGATTGCAAAAAGAACTTACAAGAAATAACCTTATGGGAGCACAAAATCTTGCTGTTCAATGCGGTGGTATTATAGGCGAAGTTACAGAAGAAGCTGTAAGAATATTATCCGAACAGAAAAAAGGATTTTCACGTTCTTTTGATATCGCTTCAGCTCTTGCAACAAGAAAACTTGAACACAGATTAACAATACTCGGTACAATAGGTGGTGTTGCTCCGTTTTTAGGTTTGTTTGGTACGGTTGTCAGAATCTTGTATACTTTCCAAGATTTAGCATCCCAAGGTAATCAATCAGCTGCGGTTGCAATGGGTATCGGTTCTGCTCTTATTGCTACGGCATTCGGTCTTGGAGTTGCAATTTGTGCGGTAATCTGTTACAACTCTTTCCAATCTATAGTTAAGAGATTTGAAGATGATTTCCAATTAATCAAACTTTTATTCTTAAGCTTTGTTGATTCGGAAGAAGAGGTAAAGGTAAAATCAAGCTCATCAGCAGTAGCATTATAAGTAATCGACCCTCACCCGAAATTCTAACTTTCGAGAATATTGATTCTCTCAAGTTGAATTTCTGCCCTCTCCCGCATGAGAGGGGAAAGGAATAAAATGACAATAAAATCAGGTAAAAAAGCATTATTTACAGAAATAAATATTACACCGTTAACGGACATTTTCTTAGTTTTGTTGATAATTATGATGGTTGTGGCACCGACTTTTCAAACAATGGATAATTCTATATCTATTCCTGAAGTAAATAGCGGTACTGCTATCGAACAAGGCAAAGTTACGGTTTCTGTAACTAAAGACGGAACAATTTATGTTGACGGAAATAAAACTTCTATGGGATTATTATCCGGAGAACTTGAACGATTAAAGACTGATGATGAGAAAGCTGAAGTTGTAGTTAAAGCTGATGAAAAGGTAAAAAGTTCTATAATTTTAGAAATAATGGATGCTGCTCAAGACGCGCATTATAAAAAACTTATAGTAGCGGGTGAACCTCTGAATAAAAAAGAACAACGAGAGCTTGAACAAGCAATTGAAAATCAAAATCAGGTTGAGTCAAATACATTAAACGGAGCTTCAACGGCTCTTCCCAAAGACGGTTATGAAAATTGGGAATAAGGGGATAAATATATGCGAGACAGTTTCAATGAAATAAATATTACACCGTTAACTGATATATTTTTGGTTTTGTTAATAATAATGATGGTAATTGCGCCAATGCTTGACCAACAGGGTTTAAATCTTGCAGTGCCGGAAATCGTTAACAAGGAAGATATTGCAAAAGACAGTAAAATCATGAACTTTACAGTAACTAACGACAATAAGTATTTATTTAATGATGTTGAAGTTGCTGCAGCTGATTTGGAACAAACTGTTTCAGACAGTGTAAAAGATTATCCTGACGGATTATTAATACAAGTAGATGATAATGCTGAACACGGTGCAGTTGTTAAACTTATGGATAGTGCAAGGAATGTTGGTGTAACAAGTATTTCGCTATCAAGATAATTAATGTAAGAAGGGAAAAAGATTTATGTTTTTTATAGAACCGCTGGTTTGGATGTTTAAAACTCCAAATTTTAAACAACATTTTTTTAAATTAATCGGAATATCTTTTTTATTTTGGATTTTGTTGTTTATACTATCTATTTTTACAAAAAATTTAAGTACCGGTTCTGATTTATTATCAATGATTCTTATAGGTATTGCGGCTTTAGTGCTGATAGTTCTCCCTTATTTATTAATTACGGGATATTTCTGGTGTTTAACAGATAATATTATAGACAGAGATTTAGATGCGGACGTAAATAGTATTTATGACGGAAGAAGCGCAAAATTTAAAAATGTCATAACACTTCCTGAGTGGGACGTTCCAAGGTTTATATGGCGTGGATTTGCGGCAATTATTGCTACAATAATTTTATGCATTCCGTTTGTTGAATTATGTGCATTATATCTGCTTAACCAAAGTGAAATATCAAATTTTTGGGCTATAAATACAACTTATGCATCAGGACTATTAGTTATTTTGATACTTCTTTCCGGCATTTTGGTACCGGCTCTCTTATGGAATTACGCAAGAAGAGATTCTGTTGTAGCAGTTCTTAATATCCCCAAAGCTATTTATATAATTGGTACTTATACAGGAAAATATATAACGAATGCCTTTTTATTTGTGTTGTATTCGATATTACAACTATTTTTACTTACCGGCATAATAATGCTTTTCGGACAATCAATACCGGAAGTGGGCTCTTTGAACAATCTAATGTCTATTTTAGCCGAATCGAGCAGCGGGTTATCAATAAATGTTGTAATTCTTAATATAGTCGGATTTATAATCTGTTTGTACAGATTGTTTGTTGATGCATATTTACTCGGAACAATCGCTCCGCCTAGCGAATACTAAATATAAATTATGGTGGGCGATACAAGGCTCGAACTTGTGACCCCTTGAATGTCGTTCAAGTGCGCTACCAACTGCGCCAATCGCCCATATTTAATTTAATTTTGA
>CAMORE010000141.1 GCA_946623365.1 uncultured Acinetobacter sp. | reverse complement strand
CAATCATGTTTTTGATTCTGCCTGTTATATACAGATGATTTGTACTGTCAAGTTTTGCAATATCGCCTGTATGCAGCCATCCTTCTTCATCAATAACTTCAGCTGTCATTTCAGGCTGGTTGTGATAACCTTTCATAACAGACGGACCTCTCAGCAAAAGTTCTCCCGTTGAAGGATCAATTTTTGCTTCAAAGTTTTTTAGAGGTTTGCCGACACACGCCATATCATATCGTTTGTCTGTATTTACACAAACAACAGGACTTGTTTCTGATAAGCCGTAACCTTGATATACTTTAATACCTATTCTTTCAAAGAATTCACCTACCTCTAAGTCAAGCGGTGCACCACCGGCAATACATCCAAAGAATTTTCCGCCAAAACTGTCATGAATTTTTTTGAATAACATTCTCTTTACGTTATACCAAGGAATAAATTTTGCAACATGGAACATTAACTTAAATATATACTGCGCAAACATAGGAGCGCTTTTTAATTCTTTTTCAATACCTGCTTTTAAAAGTTTTAAGAATGCAGGTACTACAATCATAAATTCTACGCCCTTATCTTTCATAATATCCGTAATATCTTTAGGCTTAAGACTTGTTGTATAGTATACAGTATGTCCAAAATTTAGAAATACGGAAAAACCGACAGTCATTTCAAACAAATGGTTCATAGGAAGAATTGAAAGCATTGTAGTTTTTCTTCCGTCCGGTAATATTTCATTAATAGGGTCAGTCAAGCATTCTAACTGCGCATTTATATTTTTATATGATATTTCAACGCCCTTCGGAGCACCGGTTGTTCCTGATGTATAAATAATCAGCGCAGTTGATTTTGAACTTCTTTGGCGCCATTTTGCATTATATTCTTCAGGGAGTGCATAAATACTTGTAACGTCCGTATTATAAAATACTTCGTCTATTAAAATTATGTGTTTAATAGAATTAACAGATTGTTGAAGTTTTAGAGCTGTACTTAAATAATGTTGAGACACAAACATCACTGTTGGCAAACAGTCTGAAAGAATAGAAGTAAGCTCATACTCGGATAATTTTATGTCCAATGGTATTGTTACACATCCCGTAAGGGTAGAAGCAAACATGCAAGCTCCGTACTCAGGCTTGGATTCAGAGAGAATCGCAACACCCTCTCCTTTTTTAATTTCCAAATCTTCAATCAAGTATCGCGCTATTTTACGTGATAAAAGTCCTAAGCCTTTGTATGTAAATTCTTTCCATCCGTAACGACCTCTGATTCCCAGTGCTATACGGTTCTCATAGTCCGCTGTTTTGTTCTCTATATGAGATAAAATTCCGCTATTTCTTAGTTCCCTTTTTTCCCCACGAGCCATAAATCCTTACTCCTTAATTCCATAAAATTACACACTAAAAATATAGTAGTATTTTACAACCAATTGTCCTAAATTGCAAAAAATTAATAAAAAATTCAACTATTTTCGTTACTTTTTGTTATAATTAAATGTTTATAATAAATTAATAATCTTATCTATTAAATTATTTTCTGACAAATATAATTCCGGATTTATTTCGTGGACTTGATTTGCATCAATAAACGGTAATTTCATAACAGAATATCCTCGAATACATTGTTCGGCTCTTAGAAGCGGTGACCAGTGAAATCTTGGAGCAAGTATGATATTCTTTGTCTTAGATGGAATAAGAAATTCAGAAACTCCGCTTCTTAATGATATAACACCTTTTGCAATTGATGATAATGCAAAAAGTTCCATATAACTGAGTGAATGTGTTTTTGCTTTTATTTCATTTAATTTAGTTGCGTTTATAAAAACATCATACCCTTTTGAATATAATTCTTTAACTAATGTTCTCCAAAAAGATACCGGCATAAGATTTGATGTTGATGCTTCCGGTGCAATAATGACAAATTTGTCCTTATTCAACTGTATTTTTTCTGCAATTTTTATTACTTCTTTTTTTTCACTTGAAGGTATTTTTGCCTCAGGTTTGTTAACATCCTCTCTTGTTAGACCTAAAGTATTAAGCATAGCATCAAAATAATGTATTTGTCCGAGATTGGAATTTACTGAATTAAAATGTCTTTGAGAAAATATCTGCCAAAAATTATGCCCTTGTGATGTCCAGGCATCTCCCAGAACTCCCAAGCGAGGCTCTGTCAAATACATATTGTAATATACATATCTGGCTTTTGGAAAAAATAATTTTATAATATCTTCATGGTATGGTTTTGTTGCAACAAAAAGCGGATTTTGAGCACCGGTTTTCTTAATATGAGCTTTTGCAAGATACGCAAGAAAACAATAAACTTCTCCGCTGTTTGCGTGCAGAATATAAACGTCATCAAAACCTTTTGGTAAAAATTCAAAATATTCCCTGTAAAAACTGTCTGCAACAGATATATCCATAACTCTTTAGCCTCGTTGTTTCTATAGTTATCTGACTAAAATCATATACCACACTCCATTAGGATTTTCTCCTTTTGGTGCAAATTGTATCATACCGGATTTTGAAACTGACAAAAATCCTTTTAAATCATACTGTTCAAAAACAGCATTCCCAGATGTATATGAAAAACCGTCAAAAACTTTATCTGTATCATTGAGTATAATTATATTTAAATCTCCGATATGTTTTTTTATTTTATATGAGCTTGTTTTATCACTGAACTCTGAGATGCATAGTACTTTATAATTCGGAAATAAATTTTCCACTTCTTCTTTTGACAAAGGATGTTTTAATAATTCACCGTTTATATATGTTATATAATAAAATTTTAAATCCCTGTTTGAATATCCGATAAATTTATCGTCTTTTATAAATTCATATTCACAATTTGTTGAAAAAAGGAAATTACCGTCTTTATCAACGTAATCGTAAAAATCTCCAAAACCTTTTGTTTTATAAAAATAATTATCATTTTTATTGAACTTTGTCTGCCAAACATCAGAATCTTGGTTATAAAAAACCTTTTCTTTATTTTTAATATTTTTGTATCTCAAATTTGGCATTTTTTCTGCATATGCAGGGATTAGTATAATAAAAAACAAAATAAACAATAAAAATAAAACAAATTTTTTCATACAACTCTCCTTTTGTAATTATAAGGGATTAATGTTTTTTCATCAAGAACTCAGAAGAATTGCACCTGACTAAAAGTCAACCGCAATAAAATTAATTTGTTGCTTAACAAACATTAAAATATTAATTACATATGTTAAAATATTAATATGACAAAAACCCTATACCCAACAATAATGCAGGTGTAACTATCAAAAAAATTTGTCAATAATAAAACAGTTTATTTTTAGGTAAATTTTTGTAAATTCTGATTTTTACTAATAGGCATGGGTAGCATGGTCAATTGTAAAAATTTTTACTGATTTCTTTACTTGATTAAAGCTTTTGATAATCATACTATATAAACATACCAGAAAGGAGTGATGGCTACTAAACTTACGAGGGGGAGCGAGTAATTTTAGGTACTCGAGAAAAATATAAAGGGAGATAGAGAAAAAATATAAAACCCTAAGGTTAAGTGAAAATAAAAATTCGAATTATCACAAAATTTAAACCCGACACAAATCAGTATAGTATTTTCAACAACATTTATTAATTATTATTTTGGAGATTTGAGGACAATAAAATTATTGGGGTAGGAGAGTATTGGGTT
>CAMORE010000140.1 GCA_946623365.1 uncultured Acinetobacter sp. | reverse complement strand
GTAATTTCTTTTTCTAAATTTGAAAAATCTGCAGAAAGAATTGATGGAGAAATTATAACATCACTATTCATACTATTATTCTAACACATATATTGATATTTGATAATATTTTATGTAAAATATCACTGTAAAGAGAGGGTAGCAGAATGGATGAGCATACTAATATTTCTGAGATAAAAGCTTATATGGCGAAGATTAGGCATGCAATAAACAGTCCTGAATTTTCTTTGGGAAGTACGAAATTTGTTAAAAAGACCAGAATGGATGATTTGTGGTGCTGTTTGTTAGCACTTCTTCCCAAGTCGTATAAAGATGAGGCTTTGAGAAAGTCGCAAGAAAAAATCTCAAAGAAAAACGAAGTGATTATATATAAGCTTCAATCTGTTATAAGTTTTAATAAATTAAAAAATATTATACTAAAACCGTTTTTTTTATCCTCAGATTTGTATATTGTTGATTCTGATGAGGTTACAGTATTGATGAATAGTATGCTTGATACTTTAGAATCTGATATTAAACGAATTGAAAAATTATAACGTTTACAGCGTTGACTTTTTATATACTACTGGTGTAATATTTTATTGACTATCATAATGAACGGAGTAAAAAATGAATTCACAACAAGATGTTATATATGATTTAATGGGAAAGTTGGAAGATGCTTTGGATAAAGGACTTCCTCTTTTAGGATATTATTCTGTAGTAAAAAAAGATACTGTGACAGATCTTCTGGATAGGTTATATGCTGCTCTTCCGGACGAAATTAAAGAGGCGCGTGCATTGTTAAGACGAAAAGAAGAGTTACAATATGAAGCACAACAAAAGGCTGAAAGAATAATTGCAGATGCTCAGGGTGAAGCAAACAGATTATTAAGTGAATCTGATATCTTGAGAGCTGTGCAAAAAGAGGCTGAAAAGATAAAAGAACAAGTGATTAATGATTGTGAAGAAATCAAAAGAAGAGCTATTGACGAAGCTGATTCTATCAGAGCACAAGCATTAGATGAAGCTTCCAGAACAAAAGACGGAGCATCAGTATATGCGGAAAATCTTTTGGCTAATTTGGAACAAAACTTAGCACAGATGCAGGAAATTGTGAAAAATGGTCAAGTAACATTAGAGAAACGCAGAATGGAAGCCGAGGAATCTTTACAAAGTAATTATGCTAATCAACGGCCAGAGTATGCTCAAGATTTTAGTATGAGATAGTGAAAGTTTTTAAATAAAAAAAGAGTTCCAAAATGGAACTCTTTTTTTTTATGCAAAAAAAATATTAACCGCGTTTTACAACTGTTGTAATTTGCTCTCCATAACTATTTACACACCCGTTAGTTTCTTCTATCGTGTATGAAATCTCGGAATCATCAGCTTTTTGCTGTTCTGCAAATTTTTCGGCATCTTTTAATTCTTTAAATTCTCCTGCCATATCCGGTTCAAAATATGCCGGCTTATCGATATAAACTTGATACATAACAAAACCTCCTTTTATTTACGAATCAGGCAGCATTGATGAAATTTCGGCAACTATTCTTGATATATCCGGACCTCCAAAAACTGCTTCAAGTATCAGAGCCGAATTTATTATTGTTGTTTCACGATATTCCATTGTATCTACATCAATAACATTGAATTCAACGTAATCATCTCCGACATATGTTATTTTCCCGTACTCGGCGCCTGTTGCCCATCTTAAAAATACATATTTTTGCTCAAAAATTTTTAGTCTGTTTAATAATTTCATTTAAATACCTTCACTATATATTAATTAGTCTAAATCTTTCTAAAGTCAATACGTGATAAATGTTTTTTGAATATACTCTCTTAAGTGTAACATTATTCTATCACATAATTAATAAGATAACAACTTGTATATTAATATTTAAACTTTATTAATATCTTCTAATATTTTATCGGCTTTCTTTTCTGCCTTTTGCAAAATCTCTTCAATCTTTGCCCCATGAATATCAAGTCCTTCTGCTTTTATATATTCGACATCATTTATGCCATGGAATTTTTGAGCAAGAGCTTTAATATACCCATAACCAAACTCATCAGACATTATATCACCGCCTGAAGTTGTTATGTACACAAGTTTATCTGCTTTACAAAGCCCTTCTGTTTTGCCTTCATTAGTATAACGAAATACGAGTCCGTTTACATTTATTGCTTCTATATAGTTTTTTAACAGAGCCGGAAAAGATAAATCCCAATATGGAGCAACTATTATAATCATATCCGCTTCTGCATAATCTTTTGCGTAATGGAAAATAGCATTATCAAAATCTTGTTCTTCAATAAGTCTTGTTCTAAGTTCTAAGAGCTCATTATTTAACGGCCTGATGTCTTCTTCTCCTAAATTAACTATTTTTTTCTCTGCCGGAATTCTCTCCAAAAGGTACCTTGCAATTCTTTTTGTTCTTGAATCAGGTCTAACTGTGGCATTAACATAAAGTATTTTCATAAAATTCTCCTTCTAAATTGCTGTTGCCATATTTTATGCTAAAACTATTATAACTTAATTCCCCAAAATACTTAATTTGTAAGATAACATACAAAATGTATATTTTATCTTTAGGGTAAATGAAATAGTAAATAGGTCGGGTTTTAACCCGACAAAAATATAACAAATAATACAAAAATGCGGTTTTGTAATTTGCAAAACCGCATTCATTACATTTACCCCTCGTAAACTGAGTCAACCCTCTTGAAGTTTTATCATTGAGGCGGACGTGAAGTTTTTTTATTTAACGTGTAGTCCGTTCAAGGAGCCAACTTTATATGAAAAGTCTTTTGGTTCTTTTCTTCAGAAAAGAACACCATTTCTTTCTGTCAACCCCTCACCCATAGAATCTACTTTGTCCATTATAAATAAATAAAAAAGGCGGGCACACTTTCGTTTTGCCCACCATACTTTGCTTTACTTATAAACAAAAAATAAGGTGTGTCATTTTGACGCACCTTATTTTAATAACATAAACCCCACCCCGACATCAAAGATGTCGACCCTCCCTCAAGGGGAGGGTGTGATGTGTTATACCAAACTCATTGGTTTAGGACCTGCGTTTACGATTTCTGAAGGCATGTTCGGGTACTTCTTAGCGAAGTTATCGTTGAACATAGTAGCTAACTTGTTAGCTGCTTCATCATATGCTTGTTTATCAGACCACATTCCTCTTGCATCGAGCATTTCAGCAGGAACGTTCGGACAAGATGTAGGATAATCTACGTTGAATACATCGTGATGTTTGAATTCGATATTATCGAATGAGCCGTTTAATGCAGCTGTAACCATTGCACGAGTGTATGAAAGTTTCATTCTCTTAGCACCTGATGAAGCTGAACCGCCAGCCCAACCTGTATTTACTAAGTATACTTTAGTACCGTATTGGTCTAATTTGTCACCTAACATTTTTGCATAAACTGAAGCATCCATTGGCATGAATGGTTCACCGAATAATGTTGAGAATGTAGGAACAGGTTCTGTAATACCTCTTTCGGTACCTGCAAGTTTAGAAGTGAATCCTGTTACAAAGTGATACATAGCAGCATTCTTGTCTAATCTTGAGATTGGAGGAAGAACACCAAATGCATCTGCTGTTAAGAATACAACAACTTTAGGAATTCCGCCCATAGATGGAATAGCAGCGTTGTTGATGTAATTAACAGGGTAACCTACACGAGTATTTTCTGTAAGTGAACCATCAGCAAAATCTAATTCTCTGGTTTCATCGTTCATAATAACGTTTTCAAC
>CAMORE010000139.1 GCA_946623365.1 uncultured Acinetobacter sp. | reverse complement strand
AACACCGGTAGAATAAGATGTTTAGAATGCCCTTACGGGCATAGATTAAATTGATATTTTCGGCTTACGCCGAATCTTGCTGCGCAGCTTTCGCAAGAACGGCAGCCTACAAGACTGTTGTCGTGAAAGCTGCCGTTCTTGCAAGAGCACCGCAGGTTAATTCGGCTTTGCCGAACCAGCCATTCAGACATTCAGCCGAAGGCTGATGTAAACTTCTTATTCAGCTCGGTGTTTTCCTTCTTTCTTTGGTACTTTCTTTCTTCCTTTTACATCCGAAATAAAAGGAAGAAAGAAAGTACATGAAATACAAAAAATAATAATTCTTAAAATGATTTACCCCAACCCTCACCAAGAATTTCTAAACTCGTTAACACTCGTTAAGAAATTCTATCCTCTCCATTGGGAGAGGGGGATATGGGTATAATACAACAAAATATGTTTTTTGTTGCTTTTGTGTAACTAATTGTTTTACATGTACAGCAATGATTATATCAGCATGTATATACTAATGATTGTTTTTATACAAGAAGTGTAAGATTAACAATTCATAAATGTCTGAATAATTGTCAAGAAATATTACAAATTTTCATGCTAAAAATGTTACAAATTTAATATTGTTTAGAAATGTAAAACGTTTATTATAACTGCTTTTTAGGGTTTTTATAAGTTTTATTAAAATATTGATAAGATGAATTATTTGAATTATCATTTATATAGTGGATTAGATTTTGGGAAGGGAATGTTATTCTCTTAATAGAGGTAGTTAGAAATAAAATAGCTAACCTTGTCAATTTACGATTAGGAGGTTTATCAGTCATATGCAGAATAGTTTGAATAAAGAAGGAAATATAGTAGAGTTTTCATCTTCAAGAGTCTCAGGAGCTGCAACCGATGTGATGAGAAATTCAGGGATGCCGAATAAAGAATTTGTATCTCAAGTTGCACAGCTTCAAGCTCAACAAATAAAACCGGTAAAGCTTGAACATGTTTATGTTGTTAAGAAAGACGGAACAAGAGAAGAATTTGATAATTCTAAAATAATTAATGCTATAACTAAATCTGCAACAAGAGTTCTTGTTAAATTGTCTGATGAAGAAATTAACGGAATTTGTAATTTTGTAGATTCAAATATAGCAAAAATGAATAAATCAGAAATTACTATTGCTGAAATGCATAATCTTGTTGAAGGTGCTTTAGAAGCAATTAATCCGAGTGTTGCGCAAAGTTACAGAAATTACAGAAACTATAAACAAGACTTTGTCCACATGTTGGATAAAGTTTATCAAGAATCACAGAGAATTATGTACATTGGTGACAAAGAAAATTCAAATGCGGATTCTACCCTTGTTTCTACTAAACGTTCTTTGATTTTCAACGAGCTTAATAAGGAATTGTATAAGAAATTTTTCCTTACTGTTGATGAACTTCAAGCAATCAGAGACGGTTATATTTATATTCACGATATGTCTGCCCGTCGTGATACAATGAACTGCTGTTTATTCGATGTAGCATCAGTATTAAAAGGCGGTTTTGAAATGGGTAACCTATGGTACAATGAACCAAAATCCCTTGATGTTGCCTTTGATGTTATCGGCGATATTGTTATGGCAGCAGCAAGTCAACAATATGGCGGGTTTACGGTCGCAGAGGTTGATAAAATCCTTGCTCCGTACGCTCAAAAAACTTTTGAAAGACAAAATGAAAAATATTTATGCTTAGGTCTGGACTTTAATCAAGCAAGAGAAGCTGCTTTAGCCGATGTACAAAAAGACTTTGAACAAGGTTTCCAAGGCTGGGAATACAAGTTTAATACTGTTGCATCTTCTCGCGGAGACTATCCGTTTATTACAGTTACAGCAGGACTTGGTACTGAAGAGTATGAAAGAATGGCTACAAAAGCTATGTTAAAAATTCGTATGAACGGTCAAGGAAAGAAAGGTAATAAAAAACCTGTATTATTCCCGAAAATAGTTTTCTTATATGATGAAAATTTACACGGTGAAGGAAAAATTAACCACGATGTATTTGAAGCAGGTATTGAATGCTCAAAAAAAGCAATGTATCCTGACTGGTTATCTCTATCCGGTGAAGGTTATGTAGCTTCTATGTATAAAAAATACGGCAAAGTTGTTTCCCCGATGGGATGCAGAGCATTCTTGTCACCTTGGTATGAAAGAGGCGGTATGGAACCTGCTGATGAAAACGATACACCAATCTTTGTAGGTCGTTTTAATATCGGTGCTATAAGTCTGCACTTACCTATGATTTATGCGAAGGCTAAAAAAGAAAGCAAAGATTTTTATGAAGTTCTTGACTACTATATGGAATTAATCAGACAACTTCATATCAGAACGTATGAATACTTGGGAGAAATGAAAGCTTCTGTTAACCCTCTTGCATATTGCGAAGGTGGTTTCTTAGGCGGTCATTTGGGAATTCATGATAAAATTAAACCGCTTTTGAAATCCGCTACAGCGTCTTTTGGTATTACAGCTCTGAATGAACTGCAAGAACTTTATAACGGAAAGTCTCTTGTTGAGGACGGTCAATTCGCTATTGAAGTTATGGAGCATATAAATAAAAAAGTTGCAGAATTCAAAAAAGAAGATGGAAATCTATACGCATTATATGGAACTCCTGCTGAAAATCTTTGCGGGTTGCAAGTAAAACAATTCCGCAAAAAATATGGAGTAGTTGCTCACGTATCTGATAAGCCATACGTATCAAACAGCTTCCACTGCCACGTTAGTGAAGACATTACGCCTATCCAAAAACAAGATTTAGAAAAACGGTTTTGGGATTTAATGAACGGTGGTAAGATTCAATACGTTAAGTATCCGCTCGATTATAATACAGATGCAGTTAAAACTCTTGTATTACGTGCTATGGATATGGGATTCTATGAAGGTGTTAATCTTTCGTTGTCATATTGCGATGACTGCGGACACGAAGAACTGAACATGGATGTTTGTCCAAAATGCGGAAGCAGAAATCTTACAAAAATAGACCGCATGAACGGATATCTGTCATACTCTCGTGTTAAAGGTGATTCTCGTTTAGCTGATCACAAAATGGAAGAGATTGCTGATAGAAAATCAATGTAGTTACTTTTTCTTTACTAAAAAGAAAAAGTAACCAAAAAGAAAAGACAACAGGGTCGGCTTCTTGAACGGCTCTGTTTTTTTATTTCAAGCATTGTCCTTCCGCCTATTGAACAACTCGTTCATTTGAAATTATTAACCAAAGCAAAAACTACCAAAAAGAAAAGAAAATGGGGTCGGCTTCTTGAACGGCTCTGTTTTCTTATTTTCAAACCTTGCCCGTCGGCCTCTTGAACGACTCGTTCATCTGTAGTCATTAAACAAAAAAGAAAAGGTAACCAAAAAGAAAAGAAAATGGGGTCGGCTTCTTGAACGGCTCTGTTTTTTTATTTCAAGCATTGTTCGTCCGCCTCTTGAGCAATTAGTTCATCTATAGTCATTAAACAAAAAAGAAAAAGTAACCAAAAAGAAAAGAAAACAGAGTCGGCTTCTTGAACGGCTCTGTTTTTTTATTTCAAGCATTGTTCGTCCGCCTCTTGAACGACTCGTTCATCTATAATCATTAAACAAAAAAGAAAAGGTAACCAAAAAGAAAAGAAAACAGAGTCAGCTTCTTGAACGGCTCTGTTTTTTTATTTCAAGCATTGTTCGTCCGCCTCTTGAACGACTCGTTCATCTATAATCATTAAACAAAAAAGAAAAGGTAACCAAAAAGAAAAGAAAACAGAGTC
>CAMORE010000138.1 GCA_946623365.1 uncultured Acinetobacter sp. | reverse complement strand
AGATTACATATAAAACCGCAAGATTTATATAATGCTATGCGCGGAGATGATGAGCTTCTTGCACTTTTTGACAAAGTAAAGGATAGTACAAGAGGCCGTAAACCCGGTGGAGTAAAAAAAGAACAAACTGATAATAAAACGGAAAGCACTCAAAGAAAAGAACCGAAAATGTATCCGGAGTGGAAACCTGATTCTGAATATTACTACAACGAAAATCCGCAATATACAAAAGAAATATTAGAACTAAAAGAAGAAGCAGCACATCAAAATAACGAAGAATTATACTCAAGTATACAACCTGCAATCCAAGAACTTGTATCAAATTTGCAAAACGGCCAAATTAGTGATTTAAGTGCTTTTAAGCTTGGTAATAATAAGCTTGGTATCGTTGCACAAAAAGATGAATTTGGAATAACAACCGTAACTGTGAAAAATTGGCAGGGGGCAAAAGAGAACTGGGATGCTAAAGCTCCGACAGAAGATTCTATGCAGATTGTTTATAATCCTGACGGCACCGTTCTTAGTGCCAAATTATCAATAACCGAATTCTTTGAAGAAAATGATGTTGTAAATTATGAATATTCTTATTTTACAAATACAGAGGGGCAAATAGAAGTTCAATCAACAAGGAATTATTATTTTGATATTTCAAGATATGAAAATACTCCAAATGAACCGACATCGCAAAAAACAGCAATTTATATCCCAAAAACAGATTCTATGGATGGATGGAAATGCTCAGAAACAAGCGGAATATTTTTAAATCAACCGATTGATTATGATGCGGCTAAACCCGGTCTTATGAATTCATTTTTAAATTTAATTAAAACAGATAAAACCTCTAAACCTGATTTGTCACAGAAAGCAATCAGGCAAGAAGAAAGAACTCAACAGAATGACTCTGCAAAATCGTTATCTTCAGTTAATTCTGACGCTATTACTAATGTTCTTGCTAAAATAAAAGAAAATATTGCGAAAAATTTAATTGCACATGTCGATAGAGATGTTTATACAGAAGCGTTCAATATTATAAAATCTAATCCTGAAAGTTTAAATGATTTTATAAAATCTCAAATAGAATCAATGGCAAGAAATAGCGAAAAACTGTTACCTGAGACAAAAGATTTTCTACAAGGCTTATTGAAAGAAATAATTACGGAGCGCATTGGAGATGCTCAATCCGTAACCGATTTAAATACAAAATTGTCAGGCGTACGTAAATTACAAGATAAAGACAGAAAATTTTTCACAAAAAATCTGTTTTTAGAAGAGAACACATTGAAAGTTTTTGTAGAGGAAGGCTTTAATAAAGGTCAAATAGCAGCAGTACTTAATACTCCTTATCAAACGATTTCACCAATACTTGAAAAATTTAATTTAAAAGTAGACGGCCGCAAAAAAGCAGTAGAGCAGACCGCAAAAACTGACGCCGCAAAAGAAGATGAAGGAGCGGAATTCCAAAGAAAGAAAAGGGAAGCACAATCAAGAATTCCTGAAGCCATAGCACGCAGAAAAGATATACAGAAAAGCATACTAAAATTAAGATGTAATAATATTGGAGCTGCAATAACTGAAATTTGGTTAAGCCTGTCTGAAAGCAAACAAATAGGAAGCTCTCTGCAAATAACGCCGCTGGATATAGGGAAATATTTAAAGGCGTTGGGTGTTCTGAAACCTGTCAATAAGGTTTTAAATGAGTCTTTAATAATAAAATTATATGAAAAAAGAAGCCCAAGAACAGGCAAAAGAGAGTATAATCCAACAGAAATAGCAAAAAAATTAGGTTATACAAAACAACAGGTAGAGCTGGTTTTAAGACGTGCAAATTTAGTACCTGCCAAAAGAGATTATAGTCGTCAGGTTGCTAAAATACGACAAATGATATTGCAGGATTTTTCTGTTCCTATAAGTACTATAGCTAAAGCTATCAACGAATCAGATGCATTTGTGAGAGCAAGAATCGCAGAAGAAGGCATAGAGCACAAAGAATATTTAATTCAAAAAGCACGCGAGAAATTAAATACAGATAAAGATATCTACTATCTGTATACAGATAAAGAAGCTTCAGTGGACGAAATTTGTGAATTATTTGATTGCACAAAAGAGGATGTCTTTGCAGCTATAAAACGTCATGAGCTTGTTCGTAATAAATTAAAAGCACAGTCAGGTGCTAATACGAATACCACAGGAAAAAGTTCGGAAAGTAAAGATAATAAGACTTCAGCTGTGTCAGGTACTGCGAGCGGAAATGATAGAAGCAATCAAACGGGCTTAGGTCAAAAACCGGAATACAGCAGTGAACCATATCGTTCCAAATTGCAAAATAAACCAATAAAAGATTTACAGGAAGAGGTTTTGCGTTTACATGAACAAGTAACTCTGGATAAAGATATGAATAATATATGTAAATGTATAGAGTATCAATTTGATTTTATAGAATGTTCAGAAAAAGAACGTAATCTGGTAATAGATTTTATTATAGAGTTAGAAAAAATAAAAGAAGGTATTACTACAGAAAAAGAGGTGCAGAATCTTCCGTTTATTAATGAACTCAAGACATTAAGAGAAACATTAAAACAAATCTCCGGTTTATGTGAGATTATAAAAGAAATCCAACAAGAATTTTCAAAAGCAGGAGATCTTCAAATGCCTATTTTGTTTGAAGAGGAATGCCTGTGTAAATTAAATGCTGATGACAAATTTACAAAACTTTCTAAAGTGGTTGATGCCTATATATTATCAGAAAACTTGGAGCATGGAAAAAAAGTAATTAATAGAGTTCTTTTTGAACTAAAAAATCCCGGTATAAGAGAAGAGGCAGAAAATTATGCAAAAGAAATATCACTTGACGGAGTTGCAAGGTCAGAGGATATTGAAGCATACATTGACAGTTTAATTGCGATTAAAAATGCAGATAAGTCAACTGCTCTGGGAGATTTTGCAACAATTATCAGAGATGCACACTTAACTAATAAAGAAGCTGTAACAAATTATTTGACGATAAAACAGATTTTCGATAAGAGTATTTCACAATATAATGAAACAATAAAGGAGTATAATGCAAGAGCAGAAAAATACAATAAAGAAACAAAAGAACATAATGCAGAGCAAGTAAGAAAATACGGCCAAAATGCAGAATTAAAAGAGTATAAAGAGTACAAAAAAACTACTACTGTGCCCAGACCTGAGATAATGTTTCCGGAAATGTATGAAAAATATTCTAAACAAGGTTATTTTGGAAGTAATGTGCTTAAAAACTTAATTCAAAATTACTATTTAAAGGAAGAAAGTATCGCAATAACTAAATGTAAGGGACATAAAAATCAATCAAAAAGGGCGGTTTCTATAATTACAATAGAAGCTAAAAAAGCAATATTGAAACATTGGAAAGGAAAAAAATCAGAAATTATCGATAAGTTTGAGCGTGCATTACGTGTTTTTGCATCATCTGATGAAGGAGAATACGGTATCAAAGATAATCTCAGACAAAATAATCCAAAAGCAGAATACGACATGGAAGTGAAGATTACAGGAACCGGTCTTGGTAAGTACAGACTTTTCTCAAAAAATGGTGATTATGTATTTGATGTATTTGATGACCACTAATAGATAGGAGTAACTTATATACATAATTTTCATTACAAACCAACGTTAATCTTTTATTGCCTCTTGATTTTTAAAAATGTCTATGATAAGTTTTATATTGTTGGCGTAAGGCAGATATGGGCTGCTAGCTCAGGTGGTTAGAGCGCACCCCTGATAAGGGTGAGGTCGGTGGTTCGAGTCCACTGCGGCCCATAT
>CAMORE010000137.1 GCA_946623365.1 uncultured Acinetobacter sp. | reverse complement strand
GGTGTTATCTTATATATACATCGTTCACTTACATGTTTTTTATTCATAATATGCTTTGCAAAACTAAGTTCTATTTGTGGAATCCCATATTTAATTCTACATTTTTTTAAAAATTCTTTATCTAGCGTAGAATATCGTCTGTCCCCTATAAAGAAAAAATGATGCTCTATAATACCATTTGTTGAAAATTTTTCATCAACTACATATATTTCCCAGCTTTTAGAATCGTTATAATATTTTTTCAAAGTAAAACAAACCTCATATTTACAATAAAAAGATGGTTTTTGTTTATATTCTGGAATATTTTTTGGCACACAAACAAAAGCAACCGCGATATCTGGTTGTTGAGATAAAACAAAGTCAATATATTTATAATCTTTATCATCTGAAAGATATGAAATATTTAGATAAAAAATATCATAATCTTTATATTTATTTTTTAATACATCCATACATAATTCTGGGGTTTCACCACGAATAATTTCAGATTCTGTGCTTATTTTTTTAAACCTGTCCATCGGCAGATACGACGGCAAAAATATCTTGATTCCATTTTCCTTAAGCCAAGCAAATTCTAGCTTTGTCATATTTCTAATTAACAAAAAATATTTTCGTTCTTTCATTTTATTTATATTCCAACATAGGTTTCGGTTTTACTGGCATTTGTCGACATATATGTCAAATAACCGTTAATATAACTAATTAAACGACCGTTAAAAACACATGTCACACCGCCACTTTGACTTGTTATAATTATTTGATTTCCTGATTGAACCGCTGTTCCAAAAGCCATTTTTTACTTCTTTTGTTTTGGTTAACGCTTCCAGGTTAAATGTTCATAACGATTACGACAATCGACGATTACAGACGGTGCGTCCATTTGACTTGCAACCGGGACAATTTCCAGTAATTGTAATGGTCGTCCGTCTGCGTCCAACCAACATTCAACAACCTGTTGTCCGCGTGATGTCATTCGCTGTTCAAATCTTAAAGTTTTCCAACCCATTTTTATTACTCCGCATCTAATGTTGGCAACCAAAAGTAAAAATCTATGATTTTTGTATCGGTTATGTTTTGAATTATGCGTGGATGCTGATTAAAAACAGATTTAAAACCAGCAATAATTTCTTGACCTGTATCGCTGTCCCGAAATTCGTGAATAGCGTCTGTTAAATTCTTATAAACCTTGCAGGCTTCGTTGATTTTTGATTCTGGGTCTTTAATATCTTTGGCTGTATCGGTTAGATTTAAACCGTCAAAAACAGAACTTTGATAAATCGGTAAATCCGGATTAAAAAAATGTGCTACCTGACTTGCCAAAAACGGAATCACAAGACCCGTTTTTTCAAAAAGTTTTTTTAACGCAGATTCAAAATCCGGTGTTTTATCTAAATCTTTATACGATTCTAACAAGTTATAATGGTTTTCCAACACGTTTGTGTCGGCATATCTACGCGCAATAAGCGCATTATGGAAATAATCATTACAGATTCTTTGAAAATTTCTGCCAGAGTTGTCGAAAAAATTTCTGTCCGCCACGTCAACGTTTTTAAAATTTTCGATTAAATACTTATAATCTAAAATTTCATTTTTAAACCGTTCATCGGTCCAATTCATTTTGTTCATTTTTTTACTCCTTTTTTATTGTACGCAATTTATATAATATAATATTATTATAATGTCAAGTATTTTTTATAAAAAAATTTATTGCAATAAAAATTATATGTAATATCAACATACTATTTTTTATTAAAAATCTATTATTTTATAAAATTATTGTTGCTTTTATTGTGTTTATAATCTAAGTATTTGTATAAAACTTGACTTTGCTTATAAAAACATGTAGCATACGGTATATCAAAAGAGGTATGCATGAATTGTCAGGAAATTTTTTTGCGTTTTTTAACAGAGAATGGATTATTGCCGGCCCAAATAATAAGATTTTTCTATTCGTATTCAGAAAAGAAACCCGATATACGCTTTATTGCGAATATGTTGTATAGCCAAGATGAATTTGGTACTTCTGTGCCAGACGTTCCAAAGGATTTGTTAGAAATCTTATCAAATAAACCATTTGCCGCCGATTCTGCATTATCCAATTGGTTAAAAGATGCATCAAAGATACTTGAAATACTAAAAACAGAAGAAATTTATGATAACATAACAATCCCAGAAGAACAAAAAAAGTGGGCATTAATTGCTTTTATAAAAAGTTGTCCATTGGTAGGCCAAAAAACCAAGGAATCCTATATTGCACAAATAGAAAAAGCCAGCGCCAATAATTTAAACAATAAAATTTATTCTATCGATAAACAAGAGAATCGTGATAAATTCAAAGCATACATGATGCATAAGAATTTTAAACCGACAACTATTACACTTTATACATCTGCAATTAATCAGATTTCTAGAAAATATTGTGAAAATTTATGGACGGTCACAGATGCTGCGTCATTAGATAATATTCTGCAAAATTTGTATAATACGCAATCTTTTTGCAATGAAGACAAGCAAAAAATACATTGTTTAAAGGCAGCGTTGAATCAGTATCGTTCTTTTTTGGCGAATAAAACCGATAAACGTGGCAATACAACAAATTATTCAAACAACCTTGTTGGCTTTTGTTTCAGTTGCGGATACCAACCGTTATTTCCTGAATTAAATCAAACAGAGGCACTGGGGGAAGCGGCCAAAAAGCTAAAAATACCCTTTAACACATTAAAAAATATCATGAGTTATTTCGATTATTACATGGCAGATAGCGGTAGGCAGGGTTGGCCGGCGGCTTCTGAAAAAATGAAAAATAATCACAAGGACATACTTGATAAATATGCAATAAACATCCAAGGAAAGTATTATAAAGATGCTAAAAAGTTGGCAACCGCATATAATGAAGCAAAAGAGATTCTAAAACTAAACTAAAACGTGGTATTTCGTCTTTATAACTGGCGCGTAATATCGGTGGCGCTAAAAAAAAACAAACGTCCAGATAGACGTGTCAATAATTCTAACAAGTATTTGAACGATAAAACGTATGATTTTAGGTATTCACGTATTCGTGACACGCGGACATTTCAAACGTTATGCTGATATGTTCAGTTTTAGAATGGACACGCGTGAATTGACTGAATACGAACGTCTGGATTTGTTAATGACTCAGGTCAACGGAACGCGTATCAAATTTGACGAAATATCATGTCATGGTAATCCAGGAACTAAAAAATGGTTTCCACACTATGGCAGCAAAAGAAAAATCGTTTTATAAACAAAAGGGTTAAAAATGGAAACAGCAGTTCAACTTGGAGACGAAATCGTAATATCAAATCAATTCGGAACAGTCGGCCGAAAATTCAAAGGACGTTTAATAATCAGTTATATGAATGGAATTTTGACCTATGTGCCATTCAACAGCGGTTTATGTTAATTTATGTTGGGTTATAAAACCTGTGCGTTCTATAAAATGAACACAAAATAATCTTTTTAGATTCTCAAAAATTACCACGTCACTTTTTAAATGTTATGTGTAATTCAAACATTAAACATACAGTGTCATATAGTTAAGTGTAAGTTAAAAATATATTGTAAAAACAATATGTTATAAAATTGATTTTTTAGTGTATCCATCATTCAATCATAAATACTTTAAAACTAACCGAGTCGGGTATCTATATAATCACCCATTTTTTTCTTGCAAAATGGATTTTGATGTGTAAGAATATGCAACGCAATCGCGAGCGTAGCTCAGTTGGCTAGAGCGCAACCTTGCCAAGGTTGAGGTCGAGGGTTCGAGCCCCTTTGCTCGCACCAAAATTTTAAAACCGTCCGAAAGGGCGGTTTTT
>CAMORE010000136.1 GCA_946623365.1 uncultured Acinetobacter sp. | reverse complement strand
AAGCAAATAATTATTTAACATGTACAACAATGATAATTATGGGTAGGCTGTAAAAGCTTCATTAACTATAATTCACTTTTTGCTGTATTTATCACCCAACCGTCAGAACGGAAATGGGCATAATTATTTTTTCCTTTGTATTTATGTCCGACAGGACTGGATGTTAGCCACTGTTCAAGAATCTTTAAAGCTGTATCAATAAGCGTCGCTCCATATTTTTCAATCAAAGTGTTATATTGGTGTTCTGTTAATATTACCGTATTTATTCCCGGAATTGTAAAAGCTGTAATATAAGAACTTTTATTTGGTCGTCCGCCCTTTTTACCATTTTCAATACTGGATATTTTCATTGTTTTTAATACCTCCTTTCGGTGTTCCAATTCTTCTTACTAATTCAATAACAGTTTCTTTCATTTTGCATTTGAAAAAACTTTTAGAAAAATATATCTTATTCAGGTTGCATTTTGAGCAATTGCATCCTATTAAATAACATTCAATTGCTGATTGTGTCCAATTTTTGCTAATTGTTTCACTACATGATACATTGTATCTGTATTTCATAAAATCTCCTGCCTCTTTCTTTAAATTTTGCGATAATCGGTTTGACATCATGTAAAAAACATGATTAAATATCAAATATAAGTTTACAACTATATTACAATTGTAAGATGACATGATACATTTGTCAAGTATCCTTTTACGGTGAGATGATGAAAATAAATGAATTAATATCCTTAATATCTGCTCGCACAGGTTCTCAAATCAATCAATCAATGTTAGCGGATAGTCTTGGTATTACACGCCAGACAATCAGCAACAGAATAAAAAATGAAAGTGAAGTAACGGTTAGTGAGCTGCAAAAAGCTGAAGATTTTTTTAATATAAAGTTGCTTGATTCGGTAAATCCTATATATGAAGTAGCCTATATTGATTATTATACAGATGTTTTTGCAAGCTGCGGAAACGGAAGTATTGTTTTTTCAAGTGAAAAGACAAAATTACCCGTATCTACAACTATGATAAAAGGGTACTCAAAGAATAAATTGTACTCTATGATTAATGCTACAGGGAATAGTATGTCACCTACGATTGAGCATGGTGATAAATTGATTGTAGAGCATTGGAATGGTGATCAAATTCAGGATAACAAAATATATGTATTTTGTTATAACAATGAATTCTTTGTAAAACGACTATCAAAAAACATAGATGAGATAATTATAAAATCAGATAACCCCGAATACAGAGTAAGAACAATCTCATCAAAATCATTTCAGGATTTAATTCTTATCGGAAAAATTGTAGCAACGGTAAAATCATTGGATTAAAGCACAAAAAAGACCCCGAAGGGTCTTTATAAATGTTTAACTTGACAATTTGCATATAATTACATGTACATGTCAAATCTGCCGTCGCCGTTTTTGTATCTGCAAGCAGCTTTCGGTTCAACTTCGCAATTAATTTGACTGATTCTGTCAAATACATTGCCCCAGCCGTTGTTCTCTTCTTGAGCTTTTCTGACAACACCAGTTGTTTGCTCAGAGCCATTTTTTGCACCAACTTTAAGCGGGTTGGTAAAATAATTAAAATTAAATTTCGGAAAATTTACATTTGGTGCCATATTAATACCTATTATTTCTCGTTACATGTATATAAAGTATTTGACAATGAAAAAATTGCTTATTTTTATTCATAATCTTTACAATTATTTACAAAAAAACTATAATTATCATATGGTACTTAATAAAGGCGATACAGTAGGCATAATTGCACTGTCCGGAGATTGTGACAGAGATAAAGTTCAAAAATCAGAAAAGTTTTTTGAGGGTTTAGGATATAATGTTAAGCTATCAAAAAATATTTATGACAGTTGCAGGTATCTTGCAGGCAGCGACGAAGTAAAGCTAAGTGAACTGGAAGAGTTTTATCAGGATAATGATATAAAGCTGATATTGTGTGCAAGAGGCGGATATGGTGCAATCAGACTTATTAATCAAATTAATTATGATGTTATAAAAGCGAATCCGAAACCTTTGTGCGGATATTCTGATGCTACGGCGTTACTGTTAATGATATACAAAAAAACAGGTATTATTAATTATCACTCTCCAATGGCTTGTTCGGATTTTGCGAATATGGAAACTTTGGAAAATGAAACAGCAGAATACTTTTTTAACGCAATAAATTCAGAGAGAGTCTGTTATACTGGAGAAAAAGTTTATAAATCAGGTTGTGCAAAAGGAATTCTGTGGGGCGGGAATCTTTCAACAGTTGTATCTTTATGCGGTCAAGATTTTATACCTGAGAAAAAATTCGTATTTTTTACGGAGGACTTAAACGAACCTGTGTATAAAATAGATAAGATGTTTCAACAGTTATTAAATATTGAGCAGTTCAAAAATAACTGCACAGGGATTGTTCTCGGAGATTTTCTTGATGTTGATAATGAAAAATGGTTAGAAGAATATTTTTCTGAATTATCAAACAGAATAACGATTCCTATAGTAAGCGGATTTAGAATTACTCATAGAGAAGAAAAAATAACATTACCGATAGGTGCTGAAGCGGAAATAAATGATTTAGAATTACGAATAACGCATAAAAGTTGAATTTTCCATAAGCGGAGAATTAAATTCCAAATCAATGTTCGGAAGCTCTATTTCTTCCATTTTTTTGCTAAAAATATTGTAGTACTTGTTAACAGAGGTTTTTGCCCTCATTGTTTGCGAAGAGGTCTGGGTTCCGATATGTGTACTTAATAAATTATTGCCTGCGCTATTTATCATTTAAAAATTTCCTACATTATTCTATAAGTAGTATCGGCAGTTTTTCGTAAAACTTTAGGAATAATATAAATTTTGTTACAAAAGTTAAAATTATAATTAAAGAAAAATACCTTTTGACGTAAGATTAAAGTATAAATAAGGAGAAATTTATGAGTAATTTAAAAATATTTATGGACAAAGATATAGACACAGAACTTATAAAATCAAAAAAGATTGCAATTATAGGGTTTGGATCTCAAGGGTACGGACAAGGTTTAAACCTTGTTGATTCAGGTTGTGACGTAGTATTTGGCTTAAGGAATAACGGAGCTTCTGCAATCAAAGCTAAAGATTACGGATTAAAAGTGATGTCGATACAAGATGCAGTCAAGTATGCGGATATTGTTCAAATACTTATTCCTGATGAAGTTCAGGCGGAAGTATACAAAAATGAAATAGAGCCTAATTTAAGAAGCGGACAGTATTTGATGTTTTCACATGGGTTCAATATCCACTATGGATATATAAAAGCACCTGAAGGTGTAAATGTAATAATGGTTGCACCCAAGGCTCCGGGGCATACAGTGAGAAGTGAGTATCAACGAGGTGCAGGTGTTCCGTCATTGGTTGCCGTATATAAATCAGAGGATAAGAATTCCAATACCGGTCTTCAGTTGGCTCTTTCATACGCTTCTGCAATTGGTTCCGGAAGGACCGGAATTATTGAAACGACATTCAAAGAAGAGACCGAAACAGATTTGTTCGGCGAACAAACAGTACTTTGCGGCGGAGTGGACTATTTAATAAAAAATGCATTTGAAACTCTTGTAGAAGGCGGATACTCACCTTATATGGCATATTTTGAAGTTTGCCATGAATTGAAACTTATTGTTGATTTAATCTATCAGGGCGGAATTGAAGACATGCATTATTCAGTATCAAATAACGCTGAATACGGTGATTATTCAAGAGGAAGTAAAATTATTGATTCGTCCGTAAAAAACAGAATGAAGGATGTATTAAAACAAATTCAAGACGGAAGTTATGCAAAAGAGTTTATGACCGAGATGACAACCGGAGGAAAACATTTTAAAGAACTTAGAGAACAATCAAAAGG
>CAMORE010000135.1 GCA_946623365.1 uncultured Acinetobacter sp. | reverse complement strand
AATTTATACCACAAACCTTTTTATTTGGTAAAGCTAATATTACAGATTGATACAAAAGGTCATAAACATCTATAGTTTCTGCACCGTTTAAATCGGTAACAAACTGACCATTAGAAAGTTCCAGCTCTGAAGAATACTCTTCCAATAAAGAATTCTTTGCAAAAACTTCATCTATATCAAAATCCAAGTTGTATATGAACTTATTCAAACACCTGTCACATTCAAGAGTTATATTACCAAATACATGTCCTGATGCCTGAATAAAATCTCCCATCGGTTTAAATTCTATTTCAGCTTTTATATGACATTCATCTAATTCAGTAATATCATCATCAAACTTGAACTTTAAAAGTCCTTCGTCTTCTATATCTTGAATGCTTACATTATACATAATATTATAGATATTCTCCTATACGTATGGTTCTTCCTGAAGCACCAACCCTGCTATTTGAGTTGAAATAAAGCATAATCGTTTGATAGGTCCAATCGGCTCTTTTTCCACAAGTACTGGAGTCGGACTCTTCATGAGCTGTTTTAGCTCTGCATAAACAGCTTGAGGGTTTTCAAAATACATTACGACAGGTGTTGCTGAGCCTTTTAAAAAAAGAATAACAGCCTGTCTTGTTTTTTGCGGCCCTTGCGGCATATTATTGAATTGTTGAACCATATTAATCTCCTTTATTTTCTGTTTAACTATTATATTATAAAATTTTTAAATATTAAAGTAAAAACTTTTTATTAACAAAAAAAGATGCTTTTAAAAAGCATCTTTTTTTTTGTTATGCACTTTCTTTTGACTTGGAATTTGGAAGCCGTATTAATTCTGCGTGAGCCTCCTCTTCTCTTTTATCTTGTTCTTCTACCATTTCTTTGGTGATAGTGTACTTTTTAATATCGTGCTTTGACGGAATGTCATACATAACATCTAACATTAGTTCTTCCACTATAGATCGCAAAGCTCGCGCACCGGTTTTACGTTTAATTGCTTTTTTTGCAATCAAATCAATAGCTTCCGGCTCAAAATCCAACTCAACATCATCCATTTCCAAAAGTTTTTTGTACTGCTTTAGAACAGCATTTTTTGGTTCGGTCAAAATCATTTTTAAAGTATCTTCATCCAAAGCATCAAGAACTGCAAAAACAGGAACACGACCTATAAACTCAGGTATTAAACCGAATTTGAGCAAATCCTCAGGTTGAAGCTTCTTTAATAATTTTGAAGAAGCTTGTTCTTTTTCCGCTTGAGTTTGGGCAACATTACCGAATCCGATAGAGTTTCCGTCTTTTACTCTGTGCTCAATGATTTTATCTAAATCTACAAATGCACCGCCGACAATGAATAGAATATTTTTTGTATCAATTTGAATAACTTCTTGCTGCGGATGTTTTCTGCCGCCTTGCGGAGGAACATTCGAAATAGTACCTTCTATCAGCTTTAATAATGCTTGCTGCACACCTTCACCCGAAACATCTCTTGTAATTGATGTATTTTCGGATTTTCTTGCAATTTTGTCAATTTCATCTATATATATAATGCCTTTTTCAGCTTTTTTAGCATCATAATCGGCATTTTGATATAAACGCAAAAGAATATTTTCAACATCGTCACCGACATAACCTGCTTCTGTAAGAGTAGTAGCATCAGCTACCGCAAACGGAACATCTAACATTTTTGCCAGTGTTTGAGCTAACAGAGTTTTACCGCAGCCGGTAGGACCTACAAGAAGTATGTTTGATTTCTGAATTTCCACATCGTCTTTAGAGCTGTTAGCATTGTGTTTTAATCTCTTATAGTGGTTATATACAGCAACAGACAGAACTTTTTTTGCATCATCTTGACCGACTATATGCTGATCAAGATAAGCTTTGATTTCATGAGGTTTCGGGATAGGCTTTTCATCTCCTTCATCTTGTTTTTTCTCTGCTTCTTTACCATCAGCAGCCTTGTCCTTGTCTTTTTGTTCAAAAAATTCCTCATCTAATATTTCATTGCATAATTCTACACATTCATCGCAGATATAAACATCAGGTCCAGCTATAAGCTTTTTCACCTGATCTTGCGTTTTTCCGCAGAAAGAGCATTTTAATCTGTCATTGTTCGGCATAGTGCCTCCTTATTATGAGGTGATTGAGTAAAAATGTGATTAAGAGATGTTAAACAACCGTCTCACTTGCTCACATATTCACTTGCTCACTATTCTTTAGTTATAACCTTGTCAATCATACCATATTCAAGAGCTTCCTGCGGAGTCATGATATAGTCACGATCAGTATCTTTTTCAATTTTCTTTATTGATTGACCTGTATTGGAAGCCATAATCTCATTCAAAGTTTTCTTAATTCTTAAAATTTCTTGTGCTTGAATTTCTATATCAGTAGCTTGACCTTGCGCACCTCCCAGAGGTTGGTGAATAAGAACTCTTGAATGCGGAAGAGCCATTCTTTTTCCTTTTGTTCCTGAACAAAGCAAAAACGCTCCCATGGAAGCTGCTTGACCAAGACAAATTGTTTGAACATCCGCTCTGATATGCTGCATTGTATCATATATAGCCAATCCTGCTGTTACACTTCCTCCCGGAGAGTTTATATATAACATAATGTCTTTTTCCGGATTTTCACTATCCAATAACAACATTTGCGCAACAATCAAGTTTGCAACCATATCATCAATTTGAGTACCTAAAAAAATGATTCTTTCTCTAAGCAATCTTGAAAAGATATCAAAAGCTCTTTCGCCTCTTGAAGACTGTTCAATTACAGTAGGTACATAGCTTGCATAGCTCATTTTATTTTTCCTTTCTTATTTACACCAATAATACATCAGCTACATTATACAATATTAAAATTATTTAACCAATAATTAATTTGTATGAAATTTGAATAAGCATTTTATTAAAATTTATTGGGTCAATATAATTATATCACAAATGCAAATATAATTATTTGCGTTTGTGAGTTTGGTTTAATCTTGTTACCACGCCGATATTACAGCACCTTACAAATAAAGCATATGATATAAACCTTAACTACCCATGCTTTATTAGGCGTGCAATCGAATTGCTTTCTCAATTTACGATAGGTTACACCGGATATTCCCAGTTTTTTAAATTTTTCGGCAACTGTCAAATTTGATTGATTATACACTTTATCAAAAGCTTCTTTTGTAATTAAATCTACATTTTCTAAATTTTTCAAATATTGAGTTGTATATCCGTATTTTTTTACAAATCGCATATATGTAAGAAATGAAATATTTAACATATCTGCTTTTTGTAAAGAGGTTAGATTATTATTAAAAATTATAATTAAAACCGTATCGGAATAGAAATATAGAAAATGTGCTTGAAAAATTTTTATGTTTGATTTAAGCTTTACAGTATAATATGCGGACGTAGCTCAGTTGCTATAGCGTAACGAGAGTGGAGCGTATAAAGATATCTACTCTACCGACTGAGCCACCAAGTTGAAAATTTAATAATATGCGGACGTAGCTCAGTTGGTAGAGTATCTGCCTTCCAAGCAGACTGTCGCGAGTTCGAGTCTCGTCGTCCGCTCCATAAAGAAAGCTCTCGTTTGAGGGCTTTTTTTATTATAGGTTTTCAGGACAGTTCAGATGTGGTTTTGTTGACTATAATGCTGATTAGTTGGGAGTTTAAGGCGGATTTATAGTGTAGAGATTCGCAGGACTATTTTTGCAATTTTGTCCCATTCTTTGCACTATTTTATTATAAATAGACAAATAATTTAATCTTGCCCTGTGTGCAAAATTACATTCGCATTGTTTTTTAATAAATTATATTTTTGTACATAATAAATTCGATGTAAAAACATAATTAAATATGTTGAAGATACTAGCATTGCAACAGAGTATATATTAATGGAATCTAATAAATATAAAATTAATAATCCTATTAAGTTGTATATTCCACCAAATATATAGCC
>CAMORE010000134.1 GCA_946623365.1 uncultured Acinetobacter sp. | reverse complement strand
TTTAGTTATGTTTATTCAAAATTCAGCAAGAGATATTCTGAAGAAAAATACGGACGTTATGCTTTTACAATAACATACAGCCCTGAAATTAAAGGGCTTCCTAAAGACGGACAAACGGTATTTATATTTGCCGTAACTGAGCTTGGATATGTAATTCCGAATCAGTATGATAAATGTTTAGATACTATTCAACTAAACGGATGGAATGTCAAAAAAGAATTTTATACCGATTCAAAAGGTGCTTGTAATATCAAAAACTTATCTTAATTATTTCAAATATTCCTGAATCCAAGAAGTAATTATTTTTGCAAGCATACTGTCATTTTTAAGCATCATCATCCCATTAGATTTTGATTCAGATGTGTATTCTGCATATGTTGATTGCGCAAATCTTTTCAGGTAATTATTCGCATTACTTCCGTCAGTATCGTTTGTTCCAGTTATAGATAAGATATCAATATTATTTAGCTCGGCAAGTTTTACAGGCACAAATAATCCTTTTCCGTTTATAATCGGTGACAATGCTACTATTGTTTTTGGCTTATAAGGAATACTGTTAGCGACGTATATTGCAGTACTTACCCCTATATCAGAACCTACAATTGCCCAATTGTTGAAGAAGGTGCGTTTGTTTTGATTTTTTACATAGTCTATCACTGTATAAACATCATCGGGATACTTTGCGTAAGCTTTATTTGTTAAGCTTTTCCAGGATACTCTGACTAACTTTGAGTTGTATACACTTTTTCCATGCCCTCTTAAATCAACATAAAGTATCGCGTAGCCTTTTTCTAAAAGGCTGTCCGGAAGGTTTTCCCACCATTCTGATGAATATCCGAGAGAATGTAATAATACGACTGTTGAAAAGTCTTTTTTAGCTTTAATTTTAGGATACTCAAGTCTTGCTGTCATTGAGAATCCGTCTTTTGTAACAATTTTATAATCTTTTGTTACAGTTTTTATATCAGCAGCGAAAGAACAGTTTAAAAAAGATATAAATAGTGTTATAATTAGAATAAGCCTTTTCATACAATATCATTATACCATAAAAAATTCATCTTTACAATTCTTAATAAATAGGCAATTATTTACAAGAGATATACTTTATATATATAAGAGAGAAAACCCCAAGGAGAAATATGGCGATAGTAATAGATGCAAATATGACACTTTTCGCAGAAAAGTTACACATTTCGTCATCTCGTATGGTTCAAGAATACGGGTTGAGTACTATTGATGAGATTATTGAAGCTGAAGCAGCTCAAGGTAATTCACAAGCAATCAATTATGCACGTGAAATGTATGATTCTCCTGAAAAATTAATTAAAATATTCAGATTAGCAGATGTTGAAAATAAGTTTACTCTGCTGCAATCAATGGACAGGCGCACAAGAGAAAAAGTTCTGCCTATGCTTGAAAACGAAGATTTAGTTATGGGTTTATATTTCTTCAATCAGGATAAGTTATTGGAAATGCTCAAGGATGTGGACATTGAAGAACTTATTAATGTTGTATTGGATGCGTTTCCGTTTGAACAAATGATACAATTGATTCCTGAAGAATATTTGGCGCAGTTTTTCCAGTCTGATAAATTGGAAAAATATATAATTGCTAATGAGTTGAAAAACATGCCGCACGAAGTTATGCAAAGATTTATTGAAGGTATAACGGGGCAGCCTTATGATAAAGTTGATAATCCTGATGCAATGATAGAGGGCATAATCGCTCTTCCTGAGGATAAATTTAAAGATTTTATATCATCAATAGATCCGGAAGTCCAACGTCAATTGGTATTCCAGATTACTCAAAAAGACCAAAAGTATTTACAATTGTTTGATAATCAGATGTATGTCGATATGCTCGGCACATTGATGAAAAATGACATGATACCGTCTATGATTGCTCTGGAGAAAGAATCGCTGGTTAATATGATAACGGTGCTTCCTGATGACTTAATGTCAATTGTAGCTGCTCAAGTAGATACGAAAGAATTTGCAAAATTTTTAATGGATGACCATTTAGATTTCTTAAAACAAGCTATGATGATTTAAATATTTGTCTTACATAGTAGTTAGGGTCATTTATAAGCTTATGTTTAATTTCACTGTAATTGTTTGTTTGAATTACTATTTGAGCTGTTTTTTCTCTTATGGTGTATTCACTGACTTCTGAACAGGAATATAAAATTAATTTTAAATCATCTTGATTAGCGTATTTGTAGAAATATCTTAAGCCTTCTAAACACCAATAAAGCTTAAAAAGCTGTTTATTAATAACGTATTTTTTGTCTCTGAATACAAATTTATTTAATTCGCATAATGCTTCTTTTGCGAATGTTACGAGTTTGTTTGTATAAACAAAAGAAAAATTTTCATAATCTTTAAGCATGCGTGCGCTATCTACAATTAATCTGCAAATATTAGCATTAATGTCAATTGTTGCATCTGCAAATATATCAGGAGATAGATTAGCAAAAGATTCGGTATTGTTATTATTAGTAATCAATGTATAAATTTTTTGAGCTACAGCTTCTCTTATTTTTCCGTCACATCCTGTTAAGTTTGAGAGTAATACTTCAATTTCTTCCGCATTATGTATACAATCAAGCTTTATTGCCGCAATTTGTTTTTGCGGAATGTTTCCGACTTTGAGCATGTCCATAAGCTCGTTATGGGTAAATTCAGATTCTGACAACTTAAAAGCGTTTATAAAATTTGAATCAATATTATCATAATAAGTGTTTTCAAGATTTAAATCGTTTTTCATATTAATAAAAATAGTAACATAATGTATAATATAAAAATAGTATGAAATGATTTTAACATGTAATGTGTTAATTACATAGTCAGAGGCAATATATGAAAGCAATAAACTTTATAATAAATAAACTTTTCTTTTTCGAAAAAGAACCGCAAAAAATCGGTTTATCTCAGTTAAAAGCCAAAACATCCGATATTGATGCTGACGGTCCGTCATTAAGAAAAAAAGATGTAAAGCTCTCAGACTTAATGAGACGAGCAGGTTAAAAGTTAAAAGCGCATGCATAAATATTCAAATAATTATTCAAAATATATTATTCACCCTATTGCAAATTTAATTAAATTCTATTAAGATATATGTATAAATATTAAGAATTTAAAATTTTTGTAAATTAGTAGGAGAAAATAAAAGGGTGGTAGCATGGCAGAAAATGAAGAATTAGAATCAACTGAAAGCGAATCTCGTCAAAAAATATTAGTTGCGGATGATGAAGCAAGTATAAGAAGAATTCTTGAAACTCGCTTAAAAATGGTTGGATATGATGTTGTAACTGCTGCAGATGGTGAAGAAGCTGTAGAAGTGTTTAATAAAACTAATCCTGATTTGGTAGTACTGGATGTAATGATGCCCAAAATGGATGGCTATGGTGTAACAAGAGAAATAAGAAGAACATCGGACATTCCGATTATTATATTAACAGCTCTGGGTGATGTTTCAGAAAGAATTACAGGTTTAGAATTGGGTGCTGATGACTATGTAATTAAGCCTTTCAGCCCTAAAGAACTTGAAGCACGTGTAAAGGCAGTATTAAGAAGAACTATAAGTAAGGATGTAATAATTCCTGCTTCAGGATCTGCTGCATCATCTTCTGCATCAGGTAAAAACAGTAAAAATATTATTACTACCGGTGTTATAAAGATAGATACAGCAAGACGCCAAGTATTCAGAAAAAACGAGAGAATAAGATTAACCGGTATGGAATTCAGTCTTTTGGAATTACTGGTTAATAACTCCGGTCAAGCATATTCCAGAAATGAAATTTTACAGCACGTATGGTCTTATCCGGCTGATCACAGAATAGATACTCGTGTTGTAGACGTTCATATTTCAAGATTACGTTCTAAGTTAGAAGCTGATCCGACTAATCCTGAGTTAATATTAACAGCTCGAGGCATTGGCTACATGTTTCAAAGAATAAACTAGGAAAAATAATTTTTTAAATTAAATAACTGCTAAAAAGGAGGTTTCAGCGCCTCCTTTTTACTTGATTTTTAAATTTGATTTGATATACTGATAAAGTAAGTTTATGGCGCTAGTCGTCAAGCGGTTAAGACCTCGGATTGTGGTTCCGATATGCATGGGTTCGAATCCCAT
>CAMORE010000133.1 GCA_946623365.1 uncultured Acinetobacter sp. | reverse complement strand
GGTCCCATTAGTCTTATTACGGTTTCTTTGGGTTTAAGTCTTTTTATTATTTTAATGTAATCTTCAAAAAACGTCGAATTGGATTTAAATTCATCCAGTTCTTTATAATCGGAAGTGTTAAATAAATTATCAAAAATTCCTGCTGATTTTACAACGCTTTTTTCATTTAGGATAAGTTCTTTATCATACGAAAAGCAGGGTATATTTTCAATTGTACGATTTAAAACATTATCACAGGAATTAATCATTGGTAAATCCGGCAAAAAAGGAACATTTTCAAATAATCGAAGGATCATCTGTTTACACAATGAAGTGTCTGTATAAGGTAATGCACCAGATGGTAATGTTCTAAAATTTAAATTCATAAAACCTGCCCTCTTTTTAAAAAAGGCGTTTGGTAATTATAATACCAAAACGCCTTTTTACATTTTAGTTCTATTTAATTATGCTTCAGCTTCTTCTGTTACTTCATCAATAGATTCTTTAACAACTTCTGATGCTGTTACGATAACTTTTAACTCTGTTTTAACTTTTGATGTTAATTTAATAAGCATAGTATACTCACCAATTTTATTTATAGGTGAATTCAAAGAAACAGTCTTTCTGTCTACTTCAATATTTGCTTTTTCTTTGAGTTCTTCACAAAGTTTCTTTGTTGTAATTGTTCCAAATAATTTTCCGCTTTCGCCTGCTTTTGCAGATAATTCAATTGAACCTAATTTTTCAATTTGTTCTGCTTTTGCCAATGCTTCTTGATGAAGTTTTTCTTGTTTAGCTTTGATTCTTGCCATATTTTGTTCTCTATTTTTCAAAGCTCCTTCTGTTGCAGCTTCTGCGTAGTTTTTTGGAATAAGATAATTTCTTGCGTAACCATCTTTAACATTAACTAAGTCGCCTGCTTCACCAATGTTTTGAACTTCTTTTTTTAATATTACTTGCATTTTACTTTCTCCTTTAACTATAATATTTGGCTAGTATACATCACATCATACATAAAACATTATGAAATGTCGAGTGGATATAAAAATGACAAGCTTAAATGTTAATATTTGTTAAGAGTCTGAGATTGTAAAATAAAAGCTCTGATGTAATAACAGAGCTTTTATGCATAAAAATTTTGAACGTTCTAATTTCCCCAAGCTTTAACAGTGATTGTTTGGAAACCCAAAATATTTTCTCTTTGCACATCATAACCTGCCAGAGAACGGATATTACCGTTTTTCATTGCAGCTCTGACTGAACAATCTCCCACAGTTACGATGTACCAAATGTTTTTACATGTAGAAGAGCCTTGTTTTGTTGCAGCAACATTTGTGTATCCGCCTCCGGGTGTAGTTGCTCCGTTGTAAATAAATCCGCCTAAAAATTCTGCCTTAGCGGTCATAGAAGTAAACAACAATAATGTTGATGCCAAAATAAATTTTTTCATACTCACTCCTTATAAATAAGCAAAAACAAGATATTTAATATCTTGTTTTTGCAATAACACTATTCTTCTATATTATCACTCGGATTTTCAATTAGTGATGTTTGTTCGCCCAAGCTCATTTCTTCTGTTGAACATCCTGAAGAAGTTGATGAACTATCCTCTTCATCGTCAGTATTAACTATTTTGTTAACAGAAACGACGGTATCATTATCAACTAAGTTTTGAGCTCTTACTCCTGTAGCAGGTCTTCCCTGACAAGAAATATCACCTGCTTTTATTCGTGTAACAATTCCGTTAGCTGTTACAAGCATTATTTCATCTTTTTCTTCAACTATAGTTAATGCAACAAGTCTTGATGTGCTTGATTTGAATTTAGTTGCAATAAGACCGATTCCGCCTCTGTTTTGTGAACGAAATTCTGATAACTTGGTACGTTTTCCAAAACCGTCAGAAGTTACGACCAGTAAATCGGCATCATAATCACGAGGAACAATATCACATCCGATAATTGTATCTGCACTTCTTAGCTTCATTGAAGTTACACCTCTTGCGCTTCTGCCTAAAGGTCGTAAGTCTTCAATCGGGAATCTTATTGCCATACCGCAAGATGTACCGATAATTATTTCGTCATTTCCTTTTGCAAGTTTAACCCAGTTTAATCTGTCATTTTCTTCCAAAGATATTGCAATAATACCGCTTCTTCTTATTGAAGCAAAATTGTCAAGCTCAATTCTCTTTATGTAACCTTTTTGAGTTAACATAATTAAATTCAAATCATGAGAGAAGCTGCTTACAGGAACAACTGCGGTAATTTGTTCACCTTGTTCTATCGGAAGAACGTTAACAATCGGCAGTCCTTTTGATTGACGACCGCCTTCAGGGAAATCGTACACATTTAAGCTGTATACAATACCTTTAGAGGAGAAGAACAAGACTTTGTCGTGCATCATTGCCGTAAAGAAGTGTTGAATATCATCATCTTCTTTTGTCTTAATTCCTGCCTTACCCCTTGTTGCTCTATTTTGACGTTCAAACGTATCAAGGGATATTCTCTTCAAATATCCTTGATGTGTAATAAATACTGCCATTGGAGTATTAGGAGTTAAATCTTCGATTGTTACTTCACCTTGATCAGGTACAATTTGAGTTCGTCTGTCATCACCATATTTTTCTTTATCTTCCAGAAGTTCGCCCTTGATAATATCAAGAACTTTTTGACGGTCAGCCAAAATCTCTTCATACTCTGCAATTTTCTTTAACAATTCATCGTACTCACTTTTAATTTTATCTTGTTCTAATCCGGTTAAACGTCTTAATTGCATTTCTAAAATAGCGTTTGCTTGGTCAACGTCCAAACCGTATCTGTTCATTAAACCGACTCTCGCATCATCTGTTGTTTTTGATTTTTTGATAAGTTCTATAACATCATCCAATGAACCTAATGCAATCAATAAACCGGCTAAAATATGAGCTCTGATTTTTGCTTTCTTTAAGTAATAAATTGTTCTTCTTGTAACAATTTCAACTCTGTGTTCCACAAATTCGTTCAAAACTTCATATAAGTTTAATAACCTTGGCTGCTTTCCGCAAAGAGTTACCATGTTATAACCGAATGTAGTGCAAAGCTGTGTGTACTTAAACAGGTTATTTTTAACAACTTCAGGTTTTGCATCACGTTTAAGTTCAATAACAATTCTCATCCCTTCTCTGTCTGATTCGTCACGAAGGTCTGAAATCCCGTTAATTCTTTGTTCTTTAACAAGGTCTGCAATTTTCTGTATTAACATAGCTTTATTAACTTGATACGGAATCTCGGTTACAATTATTGCAGTTCTTGACTGTCTGCCTGCGCCTCCGGGTATTTCTTCAATTGTAGCAACCGCAGACATCTTAATAGAGCCTCTTCCTGTTTCATAGGCTTGTTTAATATCGTTTAAGCCGACAATTGTTGCTGCTGTCGGAAAATCAGGCCCTTTGATATATTCCATCAACTCGGGAATTGTAATATTCGGATTGTCAATAAGAGCAATTGTACCGTCGACAACTTCTCTCAGGTTATGCGGAGGAACATTTGTTGCCATACCGACAGCAATACCGGAGGAACCGTTTAATAATAACATCGGAAGTCTTACCGGAAGTACCGATGGCTCTTCCAATGAACCGTCAAAGTTCGGCTCAAAATCAACTGTTTCGCAATCAATATCCGCAAGCATTGATGTGGTAATCTTATGCATTCTTGCTTCCGTATAACGCATTGCAGCTGCACCGTCACCATCTACGGAACCAAAGTTTCCATGCCCGTCAACGCATAAATATCTTGTATTAAAATCTTGAGCCAAACGTACGAGTGCTTCATATACGGAACTGTCGCCATGAGGGTGATATTTACCTAATACTTCACCGACAATTCTGGCGCATTTTTTAAACGGCTTGTCAGGGGTCATGCCAAGTTCATTCATTGCGTACAAAATACGTCTGTGAACAGGTTTTAACCCATCTCTGACATCAGGAAGTGCACGTCCGACAATTACTGACATAGCATAATCTATGTAGCATTTCTTCATCTCGTCCCTAATATTTACAGGAACTATCTTACCGTCTGAAAATATATTCTGCTGACTCAAAATCTTTCTCCTCTATCCCTTTTATTGATTTGAAAAGGCTTATATATAAGCTATATTTACCCCTACACCTATATTGTATCATAAAAAAATTTTTTATGTAAACAAAAAATACAAGT
>CAMORE010000132.1 GCA_946623365.1 uncultured Acinetobacter sp. | reverse complement strand
TTTTGTAAATATTATTTCTGACAGTAATGTCACTTAGGAGAGGATAGTGGTGATAAAACTACTTTTTATCACCACTATAATTTTTATCCACAACCAGTTCTCTGATTGAACCGTCTTTATACTTAATAACAGTTTTTTTATCTTTAAATTTTTTCCCGTTTTTTTCTAAAATTTTATAATCATTAGGGAATTTATCCTTCAATTCTTGCGCCGTTTCATCCGGAAGCAAAAACACGTGACCTGTAACATTGTATTTTATTTTGTACATAATCTTCCTTTCTTGACTTTTGTAATATAGTTTGTTAACATACCTCCGAAGAGGTTTTTATGAAAAAAATTTTTATTATTTTTTTTATATTTCTGTTTTCTATTCCATTCGCTAATGCATACAGCGAAAACATTTCTCTTGCAGAATGTTTAAAAAACGCAGGTAGCAATTACTTTAAACAATGTGATTGTATAAATGCCGTAAACGCTAATTACATAAAAGAAAATAAACAACTTCTAAAAGAATTAAAAACAAAACTTTCTTATTCTTCATATCAAAAAATTTTAGTAAACCAAAGCTTATTAGATGAATATGTAAACTATTTAAATAATGGTGAACTTAAAATACTTAACAATACCAACGGTATTATGTATCAAACTATAGCAAAAGAAACTTTATTATCTTTGAATCAAACAAACAATGACATATTAAATTTACTAAATACCAAATAACTGAGAATCAAAACGAAATTTTATTAAATCAGGCTAATAATAGGCTTCAACAGTATCTTTCTGATGTAAAAAAACATTATTCAAAGGAACAATATACATCCGTAAAACAAAGTCAAACGACTTGGGAAAAATATAGGGACGATACTTTTAATAGGATTCTTCCTTTAATAAATTCCTCACAATTAATAAAACATCATATCAAATTGTCTATATGGGAGAATCGTATAAATACGGTTTTTAACACTAATATCCCCAAATATGAACTTGAAGGATTTCCAAATTAAGCATTTGTAAAGTATTATTTGTAGGGTGCAATTATTTGCACCTTAATTATTCAAACAAGCCTATAGGTCGTGTTTCAACTCGACAACATTATTTAACGATTCGAATTGAGTTAAAAACTGTGCAGGAGTTTGATCAAATCCTGATGCTATTTTTTCTAAAATATTAAGTTTAATATTCTGCTGTAAATTTTCAATACGTGACAATATTGCAGGGTCAATATCATTTGCAATTGCAAACCCATTAAGCGTACAACCCATCTCAATTCGTTTTTTGCGAATATATTTACCTAAATCTTTGTATTGCATTTTCTCAAATTACACATCTTCAACTTCTATTAAAATATCCTTTATTTTACAATTAAAAAATTTTGCAATAGTTTCAAGCGTATTTAATTTATAATTATAATATTTTCCGCTAAATAATTGGCTGACGGTTTTCTTGCTAAGACCGGTACTAGCCATTATCTCTTCTTGGGTATATTTCTTTTTCCATCTAACATTATATAAATTAACTATATACATAACAAAAGTATATAATTTCATCTTTAATATTGAAAAATAAATTCCCATAAGATAATATATGTGTATTATGAGATACTTTTTGCAACATTTAGAAATATTATTTAAGAAAATGATAAGTTTTATTAAATTGATACTCAAAATCATATTTAACATACTTAAACATATATTTTTATTCTACCTTTATTGTTCATCTCCTGAAAAATATAATAAAACCTACGATGAATGGTTAGAAGAAGAGAAAGAAGAGTAGGAAAAATAATAAATCCCCACAGCAAAACCCTCTCCTTGAGACTCTGCCGAAGAAAAGCCAAACCGTTGAGGGTTTTCTGAGAGATCAGTCGACATCTTTGATGTCGGGGTGGGGATGATTCTTAAATGCAAGTTACAAGGTTAAAAAAACATACATTCTACAATGTATGCATTTTTAGTTCGCATCGTTATTCTTGATTTACAGTAGGGTGCGGTGTACCGCACCAAACAATCTGCTTTACAACAGATACGCAAAACAATAATGCTATTCTTGATTTACAGCTCTTACTCCTGCCCATTTTGCAACAGCATAGATTGTTCCTGTGAAACCTTCCGCAAAGTCTAAATCAATAGATTCGTCAGATTTTTGGAATCTTGATAAATCTTGAAGCTGAATTGCAGAAATACCTTTTGGTAATTCTATTACGATATCACCGAGCATAGAGTTTGGATAAGCATCGCCTGCTTTTACGGTTAAAAGAGAAGATGCATTTGCTGTATTATCAATAACAATAAATAACGAATTATTTTTGTTAGAAAAAGCTTCTCTGATAGTAATACCGTTAGCAACCGTAACGGCTTGTTTTTCAATTGCAATATTAGCAACTGATTCAGTGTGGTCTAAGACCGGATATTGAACATCAATAATATCTCTTGTCATTGTTTTTCCTTTCTTTTTTAAAGTGAACAAGTAATTATAAGGTGAGCAGGTGACTGAGTGAACAAGTGAGCACGTGATTAAGTAATTGAGTGAATTTTAATATTGTCAAAGTAAAACAAGCTTAATCTTGAGTATATTAATACTCACTTGTTCACTTGCTCACTCAATCACTTGTTCACCTCAACACCACCTGTTCATTCTTTCTACGCTAACGCTAATGGTGCACTTATTTTTACTGAGCCTAAAAAGTCTGCTCTCGGAGCACCTACACCATATAAACCATAACCTTTATAACAAGTGTTAAAGTTCTTTTCCGGAACATAATATGTAGTGTTAAGATTTGAAGAGATTCCGCCTGCCAGAGTTTTTCCTCTAACACCGAAAAGCGGATAGAAAATATTAGATTCAGGAGAAGCAATGTTATTAGAAACAAGTATTTCCCATCCGCAAAGATGACCGATAAAGCCTTTTCTTACTTCTTCAGCACCTTTTTCGGTATGTTTAAGGTCATCTAACTTTCCTAAATAGAATTGGTATTCAGGAGGAATTACGGCAATCATATTTCCGTCAATCCAGTTAGTGTGTCCTTTTCCGTCACCGCGTTGAAATTTTGCCTGCATGTATGCAAAAATATCTTTTGCAACTTGCGGAGTAAGTGTTATTGCATTGCCGCTGTTGTCAAGGTAGTGACCTGCTCTTGTATATAGGTTAGCATAAGCTGTGTCAACTGAAGCTGCAAATTGCTTAATTGCATCTCCGGTGTATTCTCTTGCAACTTCTATTTGGTCTTTAGAGTCAGCGCTTGCATTTTCAAGCATTTTTTCTTCCATTTCAGAAAGTTCAAAATGGAAAGCCTTACCTCTGTCTAATTTAACTTTGCAAGTGGAGATTGTCGCAGTTTCAGCTGTCGGCAAATCACCGCCGTCATAGTCAAAGAGAGTTACCATGCCGGGCATTGTTATATTTACCTCGTCACCTTTTTGGACATTATCTTTTTGCTCTGAATGGGCAAGCTGCCCTATAACAAGTTCGTTATAGAAGTGTTTGTCAAAAGCTTTTGTAAAAGCATCAACAATCATTTGTTTAGTTGTAGTCATTGTTTTTTCCTTTCTTTTTTTAATATTTACCCTAAATCAATTTATCCAGCATTTCGTCTAATTCTTTGGGAGTCATCTGCTGAATACTTTTACGAACCGGAGTTTGAGTTGTTTTATCGTTTTTGTCAAATTTCATACTTCCTCTCGCTTGCTCTGTTTCGGATTTTGCTTTTTTAGATTTTTCATACGCAAAAATACGAGCAGAAGCGTAACTTTCAACTAAATTAACAAGCCTGTCAACATCAAGATCATCCCCAAAAGCTTTATATGCTTCCGAATAAAGCTGCTTAAAAGAAGGATCTGAAAAATAATCAGGATATTTGTTAGCAGCTTCCTGAAATTGCTCCCGCTTTGCAAAAAGATTCTGTAAAAGATTGATAGCTTCGTTATTTTGATTCATTTTAGCAACTTTTTCTCTTAAAGCACCAAGCTCAGAAGATTGATTGCCTTGAAGTTTTTCAAGTTGTTTATACGCTTCCGTTAAGTCATCAGCAGACTTAAATTTTCCTAAGATTAGAGTTGAAGGATCAGAAGATTTATCTTCAACGGTTTGAGAAATAATTTGTTCGTTTGTTTTTTCAGAGTTATCGTCTGTAAGTAACGGCTCTGATTGAACACTCTGAACATTTTGTGATAATTGATTTTCTTCCATAAGATTTTCCTTTCTTTTAATATGAATTAATATATGC
>CAMORE010000131.1 GCA_946623365.1 uncultured Acinetobacter sp. | reverse complement strand
TATAATTCTTCCACAAAGAAATCAACTCCGCTGTCAATTTTAAAATCTTATAACAATCAAGACGGAGAATTTGAAGCAATAAACAGATATCCCGGTCAGTTGGGTGAACAGGGAGCGTTGTTTAAATGGTTTAAATATAAGTTTCTTCCCGGGGGAAGGTTTGCTCAACGACCTGTTATGTATATTGATGGAGATGAATCATTTACAAAAACCGGCATGGAATATGTAATCGGTAATGAAGTTTCCATGAAAAGAGAAAAGGACTACGATTTTTATTCAAAATTTGATGCCATTGACAGATTTGTTAAAAATAATCCTGTAATAACGGATGGTGAAGCGCATATAATAAGGCAGGATGATGACGGTTTTGTAGCATGGCAGATACAAAAAGAGGGTTTAAAAAATTCAATACTCGTAATTGCAAACTATCAGGCTCCGACTGAAAAAATTCAAAAAGATGACGGAAACGGAAATAGCTGGACAGAAGATGTTGAAGGTAAAGAAGTTTTTGACAAAACGATAGAGCTGTCTTGTGATTATTCAATCGTTTCCGAGTACAGATTCGACGGAAAAGATTATATAGAAGAAAAATTTGTAGCAGCAACAAATTCTCTTTCGTTTGGTAAACTTATGCCGTCTGAGTTTAAGTTTTTCACAGTTGTAAAATAATATGGTTAATACAGGAGTATACTTTACGATTAAGTAAACTACGATTAAATAATATAGGGATACGCCGGATTAAATATCCGGCTTTTCTTTAATTTAGCATTTGTAATTGTATTAATTTTATATTATGCTATGATTGTTTTAATAAGTAAATGGGAATATATAATTGTCACAAATAAAAAAAGGCAGAAAAATTACGGTAGAAGAAATGGCACCACACGTCCACAGTTTTCTGCCGTATGAAAACAAAGTTACAAAAATATCAGATTGGCTCTCCTGCTGGATAGAAAAATCATTAAAAGACGGTAAGATAAAACCTTACGATTTTTTACCTTCAAAAGGTGCACTGGCATTTCACATAGGAGTCAGTCTGGGCACTATGCAAAATGTATTCAGATTAATTGAAGATAAAGGGTTAATAGAATCTAAGCAAAAGATTGGTGCATATATAAAAAATCCGAATACAGCCGAATTAGAGAAATTGACTTCTAAGCGTGATGCAGCTATAGAATTATTAAAAAAATACATAAAAGAACAACATTACAGAAAAGGGGATCCTCTTATTTCTATTCGCAATCTGTCAGGTATACTTGCAATTCCGTTTGCAACATTAAGAGCTGCTATTATTAACCTAATATCGGATAATATTCTTGAAAAACAAGGAAATTTAATTATTATAAAATCAACAAATTACAAAACAACTAACAAAGAACCAATAACTTTAGTTGACAAAATTGCAGATGATATAAACATCTATATCAAAAATAATTTAAAATACGGAGATAAGCTGCCGTCGAATTATGCATTATCAGACATGTATAATGTTAGTGTGAAAACAATTCATGATGCTATAAAAATTTTATCTATGGCAGGTATTGTAAAAACAAGAAGAGGCTACTACGGAACTGTAGTAACGAATCAACGAGAAGAAAATATTGATAAGTATTACTATGAACAGGTTGAAGAAAAAATAAAAAAGTACATTGCTGAAAATTGTAAAATTGGTGAAAAACTTCCATCTATTAAAAATTTTGCAGATGTATTTAACGTTAGTGCTAAAACAATAAAAAATGCATTAGATAATCTGGCAAATGACGGATATATAAATTTTTTAAGAGGCCGATTCGGAGGAACATTTGTATTGGATATCCCTAATACTTATGAACAGGGATACACTTGGCTTGCTCTTAGTCAAGATTATAATCAATAATATTAGTCTAAAAAATTAATACTATTTCTGATATAAATTTTTCTATTAATACTGCTATATATTCAGCCATAGGACGCATAAACATTAATGATAGCAGTAAACCTAAATATATTTTTAATGGCATTGAAACCATAAAAATATTCATTTGCGGCATCATTTTTGAAGTAAAACCTAACAATACGTCTGTAATGAACAGTACTCCGAAAATCGGAAGAGCAATGCTTAAACTTATGTTAAACAGTTGACTTGTAAATGTAATGATTTGCTGAAAAAATTCTGGAGAAAATGCAAATGTGTAACCGATTGGCATTGATTTAAAACTGTTATATATAGCAGAAAACAACCATTGATGTGCTCCAAGGATAATAAATATCATACTTGCCAAGTATGTATAAGCTCTTGTTATAACCGGAGAAGTTCCTCCTGATGCAGGATTTAATGCTTGTGATGCTGATAAGCCCATTTGGATTGCAAACATATTAACACCAAATTCAATACCTGCGAATATAATATTTGCACAAAAACCGATTACATATCCTATCAAAAATTCTTTAAATAAAATAACAGTAAGAGCAGGAACATTAGTTGGAGCTGCAAAATTCGTATTATATTGTACAATCGGGAAAAGTATAAATGCAATTAGTGCTGCCAGCCACACTTTACCCTGCATTGGTATCGGATATGTTGAAAATAACGGAGCAGATGCAAACAGTCCGCTTATGCGAGTAATTATTGCCATAAACAAAAGTATGTTTGTTGTAGAAAATAAAACATCCAGATTAAACATTACGCTCCACCGATTAATTGCGGTATCATATCAAAAAACTCATTAGTAGTTGTGATAACAATACTAAACATCCAAGGCAGAAGAAATATTAGCAGAACAACGCAACCGACAATTTTAGGAACAAATGTTAATGTAGATTCCTGTATCTGTGTAACTGTTTGGAATATACTTACCATCAAACCTAAAACTACCCCTACAAGAAGCATTGGTACAGATATCTCTAAAGTAAGTATAAACATTTTTTGTAATAAAGTTATAACAATATCCTGATTCATTATTTTCTCCAAAATATCTTATTAATATTAATCAATTAAAAACTCATCAAGTTACAAAACTTTCTACTAATGATTTTACGACCAAATACCATCCGTCAACCATAACAAACATGATTAGCTTAAATGGCAGTGCAATCATTGTAGGAGGTAAAAACATCATACCCATTGAAACCAACACTGATGATACTACAATATCTATTACCAGAAATGGCAGGTAAACAACAAATCCTATTGTAAATGCTGTTTTTAATTCACTTAAAATAAAAGACGGAAGCAGAATATATAAAGGTACATCATCTTTTGTTTTTGGTTTTTCTATTTTTGCCATTCGTACAAATAGGGCAAGCTCTTTTTCATGTGTCTGTTTAAACATAAAATTCCGAATAGGTATGACGCCTCTGTCTAAAGCCGCTTGCTGCGTTATCTCATTTTTCATATATGGCTGCAGAGCTGTTTCATTTATCTGATTAAAAGTTGGAGCCATGATAAAAAATGTCAATATTAAAGCAAGACCTGTTATAACCTGATTCGGCGGTAAATTGCCTGCTCCAAGAGCCTGTCTTGTGAGAGAAAGAACTACAACTATTCTTATAAAACTTGTGGCCATAATAAAAATACTTGGAGCCAAAGTAAGAATTGTTAACCATATAAGTATCTGTAGTCCGTTTGAAAAATCTTGCGGTGTGTTTAGCTGCTGCATTCCTATATTAATATTAGGAAATGTCATTGCAGCATATGCAGAACTCATGCCGAAAAATAAGCAGGCAATAATTCCAAATATTATATTTTTTTTATTATTCATTCTCTATAAGTTCCCTAATGATATATCCCCAAATCATATTACCAAATTTCATAAAGACATGGCAAATATGTAAGTATTGTAAAGATTTATACACTTAGTCCTCAAGCATTTTTTTTGCTTTCTTTGCTCGTTTTTTTGCAAGTTTCTTCGCTTTTACGTACTGCTTCATCTCTTTTTTTGTTCTTTTAGCTGATATATACTCTTCTTTATTATTTGTTACGGTATATCCTTTTTTTCTTAATTTGCGTAACTTTTTTTGCTCTTTTTTATATTGTTTCAGTTCTTTTTTTGTTCTTGGTTTTGCTATAAAGTTATCTTTGCTGTTAGCAATTATATAATTGGCGTTTTTAATATTTTTTTCTTTAATTTCTTTATTATAATCAGGAATAGGCGCTAAGTTACTTGTTTCGTTAACTTCTTTGTTAGTCATTTTTTCCTGATTATTATTTTGTTGTTTTTCTTCTTCTTTTTCATTTTCATTTTCATTTTTATTTTCATTATTAATGCTTAATTGTTCAGAAGCAGATTCTTCTTTGTTATT
>CAMORE010000130.1 GCA_946623365.1 uncultured Acinetobacter sp. | reverse complement strand
ACACCGCACACTACTATAAAATGATAATTCTTACATTCTTCTTTCTTCTCAACTGACAGATATACTACATACATAGTTTTGATTGCTCAGGCTATGGAAAATTTAAAATGAATGTATTATTATATTTGTATTAAAGATGAGGAGTGTTATGTATAAATTTAAAAGTTTTTTTACTGTATTAGTTTTTTTGTTGTTTGCAATATCCGTAAATGCACAGGATTTTTCCGTTCATAAACTTGCTAACGGTCAAACCGTTGTTGTATACGAGATTCACAATAATCCGATTGTAACAATTGATACTTGGATAAAAACAGGTTCCATAAATGAAGATGATAAAAATAACGGTATTTCCCATTTTTTGGAACATTTGTTTTTTAAAGGAACAAAATCACATCCAACCGGTGAGATGGACAGAATTCTTGAATCAAAAGGTGCGGTTGTTAATGCAGCAACAAGCAAAGACTTTACGCATTATTATATAACACTGCCCTCCGCTGATTTTGATACAGCGTTAGAACTTCATTCAGATATGCTTCTAAACCCGCAAATACCAAGAAAAGAACTTGAGCAGGAAAGAAAAGTCGTTTTAGAAGAAATTTCCAAGGATGGTAATACCCCCTCAAAAAAAGTGTATGATAACTTGAATCAACTTATGTACACAACACATCCTTATAAACGTAAAGTTATCGGAACATCCGAAAACGTAGGTGTTATGAGAAGAGAAGAAATCTTAGATTATTTTAATAAATTCTATTCTCCCTCTAATATGATAACCCTTATCGTTGGTGATGTTGATACAAACAAAGTTATAAATCAAATTCAAAACGCATTTAACCAACCTTATAAAAAGCCTGCGAAGCTGACTTATAAAAAAGAACATTCTTTACAAACTCAAAAAAGAAACATAGAATACTCAGACACACAATCCGGATACATTATGATAGGCTTTAGAGGTGCGGATATAAATGACAAAAACACTTTAGCACTTGATGTCTTATCTGAAATATTAGGAGGAGGAAAGTCTTCCCGTTTATACAAAGATATTAAAGAACAAAAAGGACTTGCATATTCTATTTCTGCTTCAAACGGAAGCTTTAGGGATGACGGAATAGTATATATAACAGCAAATTTCACTCCTCATTCATATAAAAAACTGGAAAAAGCAATCTTTGATAACATATCAACAATTCAAAAATACGGAGTAACGGAAGAAGAGCTCCAAAGAGCAAAAAATAAAATCATTCAAGACACCTATTATGCAAGAGAATCAACCTCCAATATTGCTTCGGAACTGGGTTATATTATGGCTTTAACAGGAAGTTCAAATCTTTATAATTCATATATAGACGGGATTAAAAAGGTAACTGCTTCTGAAGTTCAAAGTGCGGCACAAAAATATTTGGGAGTAAATAAGAGTGCTGTGTCACTTGTTCTTCCTGAGTCGTTTAAAACAGAAGTTAAACAGGAAAACAAAACTCATAATTTTTCCAAAATTTCGGAAAATAACGGCATAACAAAATACCAAATAGACAATGGTGCAACCCTTCTAATAAATGAAAATAAAAATAATGACATAATTGCAATGAGCATAATTATAAAAGGCGGTGAATTTATTGAAAAAGTCAAAGGAGAAGGAACTTTAACAGCAAAACTTATGCTAAAAGGAACAAAAAAATATTCTTCTCAAGAGCTGGCACAAATTCTTGATGAGAACGGGATTCAAATAGAACCTGCTTGTAATGAGGACTATTTCACAATTGATGTCCAAACTACCACTGCTCAAATAGATACAACTTTGGATATTTTAAATGAAATAATGAACAATGCAATGTTTGACGACTACGAACTTGAAAAAACACGTTCGGAGATATTGTCAAAAATAAAACAAAGAAGAGATATTCCTATGAATATTGCATTAGAAAACTTTAAAACAGCAATTTATGAAGGCTCTGTATACTCCAATACAAATAAAATACTTGAAAAAACATTACCAACAGTAACAAAAACAAATATAAAAGACTATTATAACAGGATTTTAGATCCTAAAAATACAATTATATCAGTTAACGGGAATGTTGATTCTAAAAAAATTGCAGAAACATTTGGCAATATGCTGAAAGAAAAGCAGGGAACAAAATTTGCTTTTTCTAATTACAGTGTTACAAAACTGACTTCCCCAAAAACAATAAAACACGAAATAAATGATTTACAAACAGCATGGCTCTTTATGGGCTGGCAGGCATCAAGTGTACAAGATAAAAAAGACTTTGTCACATTAAAAGTTATCAACACAATTCTAGGTTCGGGGTTGAGTTCTCGTCTTTATAAAAATCTGAGAGAATCTGACGGACTCGCTTACCAGCTTGGTTCAAGTTATTCTCCTAAAATGCTTGGCGGAATCTTTATGACATATATCGGAACTAATCCTGATACACTAGAATATTCCAGAGAAAAGATAATGAATGAAATAAACAGACTTAAATCTGAATTTGTATCCGATTCTGAACTAAATGATGCAAAAAGCAGATTAAAAGGCGGTTTTATAATTGCACTGGAAACAAATTCGGAAAAAGCTTCTAATGTCGGATATTTTGAAGCATACGGATTTGGATATGACTTTCTGAAGGATTATACAAAGTTAATAGATGAAGTGACCGCTTCAGATATTGTAAGAGTCGCTAACAAATATTTTACTCCAAACTTTGTTCAATCTGACGTAAGAAGAAAGTAACAAAGTCTGAAAATATTATTTTAAACCTATATACATCAAAGAGAAAAGAATAATCGGAACGATATATTTTAATCCGATATCAAATAAAAATGCAGCAATTTTATTCTGCAAAAACATATTTCCTTTTATCTTTAAGAACCAGCCTGCAATTATGCATAAAATAAATGCGTTTAACGGCATTAAAAGATTTGCGGTTATAAAATCAAGAAAATCAAATATTGATTTTTTTAAAACTGTTACATCACTTAAAACCCCAAACGAAAGTGTTGCAGGAATTGCAATTATTGATATTACACAAAATAAAATCGTACAAGCCTTTGTCCTTGAAATTTTTAATCTTTCAACCATAGAAGCAATAGGAACTTCTATTATACTAATTCCCGAAGTTATTGCTGCAGCAAGCAAAAGTAAAAAGAATGCAAAAGAAACAATATTTCCATGCGGAATTTGTGAAAAAATATACGGAAGAGTTACAAATACAAGCCCTGCGCCTGAATTAGGTTCAAGTCCGAATGAAAAAATTGCCGGAAATATCATAATTCCTGCCATTAGCGCAAACAGCGTATCTGAAAATATGATTGTATACGCAGATTTTGTTATATTTTTATCATCTTTTATATAACTTCCGTATGTTAACAAAGCACCCATACCAATACTTAATGTAAACAAAGCTTGACCAAGTGCTGCTAGAAACATCTCAGAACTAATCTTTGAAAAATCAGGTTTAAACATATATTCTAAACCCAGATGAGCATTCGGAAGATTTAAAGAAAAAGAAATTAATCCTATTAATAAAACTGCAAACATTGGCATTAAAACATTATTTGCAAACTCTATTCCCTTTTTTACACCTCTTCCGGCAAAAAATACACATATAAACAGAAAGACTAATGTATAAATACAAGCAGGGACTGAACTTTGAGTAAAAAGTCCAAAATATTCGGAATAATTTTCTATTTTCAAATTCAATGCACTTACATAAATATAATTTATAATCCAACCGCCAACAATAAAATAAAAAGAAGCTATTAATATACCGGTTAGCGGATTTAACACTCCGAAAAATTTAAACTTTTTATTAACACTTTCATAAGCACTGACACAATCTTTTTTTAATGTCTTACCGGTCGCCAGCTCTGCCATTAAAGGAATAAAGCAAATAGTTAAAATAAGTATTAAATATACAAGTAAAAATACGGCTCCGCCATATTGCCCCATTATATATGGAAATCTCCATATATTACCTAATCCTACCGCAGAACCGACAGCTGCAATTATAAAAGCTGCTCTGGATGACCAATTTGGCCTGTTATTTTCCATTAATATTCCTTCTCTTCTTTTTTAAACCAATTAAATTATATAACAAATATAATATTAAACGATACAACATTTAACTTGATAATACAAGAAGGTTGGGAAATGATTTTTACAAATAAAACTCTTGGAGTTTATTTGGGACATTTGAATTGTAATTGATTAGCCAGTGTTTGCCGACACGTTTGGGGTTTAGCGATTTTATACAAATTGACACAAACATAACAAAACTACCCTTTTT
>CAMORE010000129.1 GCA_946623365.1 uncultured Acinetobacter sp. | reverse complement strand
AGTCAGCGTTTATCATAAAACACTTTTTGTCGGGTTAAAACCCGACCTATAAACTAAATATGTCAAACTTGTATTCTTTTATGTCAAAATCCCTGATACAGAACACGCTCAAATACAATAAAAAAGAGCCTATACAGGCTCTTTTTTTAATGGTGGACCTTCACATACGACATAAAACTCCTCTTTCCCCAAATCCATATATAGTGCCACTTTAAGACCTCTCAAAAATCCGAAAAAATTATTAAGGATTGTTATGAAAAATTTTTTAAATGGGTTCTATTTCGCTAGCAGAGCTAAATACAACCAGGTTTTGCAAAAATTGGCTTTTATATACTTTTTCGATACCAAATTTTATAGATAAAACTCCTCTGTATCAGGTTTGCAAGAGTCCCAATCTGACGAGAGAGATGCATAGAATGTCAGGACTTTGAGGACGCTTGAGATATCCCCTTTAGAGATTGCTGTCAATAATCATGCAATACGGTTTGCCATAAACTTATTCAAAGTTTTCATGTCCTTTTGCGTCAGCTTGCCCCTTGAATGCATTTCCTCAACAGGTCCGCTACGGAATGCGTACTGTGTAATCCCTTTTGATAGCATATCTATTGTTTCAAAATCTAATTTCGTGTTCATAATTTACTCCATCTAATATATTTACGTTTTATTATTTTTCGAACAAAAATAAAGTAAAGTTTTTAGTATAAGATAATCTCAATTATGACTTTTTTATAAAAATTGTTATAATTTACTTATAAAAATAGAATTGAGGGTATTATATGAAAAAGTTTTTGAATAAATGTGCAGAATTTTTTGGAAAAAATATAGATGTAATTATTATAAATTCAATAATGCTAGGAATTTTTTGGGCTTTTGGAATGACCCTGTTTACTGAAGAAGGTGCTCGAGGGTTTAGCTGTTTCATATGTCGCTTTTTTACTATTTTACCAATTGCATTACTTTTTGGTTTTTTATGGATAATATCATTTATTCCTTATATGCAAAAAATTACCGGAGAATATATAATACCATATATTCATGCAAGATTTTTTAGAATTACCCTCCATAAATATGAAGAAAGTATCGAATATTATAAAACAGCTCTCAATATGCTAAAAACTTCAAAACCAACACGGCACAAAAAGAAAATGAAAAAATCTTATTTGTTTGGAACTTATAACGATTTAGCAATATGTTATTCAAAACTTGGAAATAAAGAATTTGCGGAAAAATATATTAAAAAAGCCGCTCGATATTTAGACCAAAAGAAAAAGCAAAAATACTTAGATAAAATGTATAAAAAATACATTATTGAAAAACCTAAAATGAGTAAAAAAAAGAAAAGAACGATAATTATTTTTACGATTATACTACTTTTTATTTTAGGAATTTTGGCAAATGTTTTATCTGGATATATAGATAGTCAGTCTAATGACACTAAATATATAAAGGTTGCAGAAACAGATGACATAAAGAAGGCTGATGAAATACAAAACCTCATTACTAATATGTCTTATATGCCAACATTACGAGAGGTATATGGAGTTAAAACAATAATTTCTATTAAGGGTTGTTCTTGCCCGAAGAAAAACAGAGCATTAGCTACAGTAATGATAGCGGGTAGCCCCTATTTTGATACAAATATAGGCTTCTCAAATCATATATTTGGAATAGGAAAAGAAAAGTCTGAACGCAAAGAATTAAATAGAATACTTCAAACAATACCTGGAGTTTTAAGTGTTCTTGTAGAACTAAACTTTCCGGAAAATATGTTTTTAGAATGCAGTAATAAAGAAAAAGTTTCTGCTAGGATTAATGTTTTTACTTCAAACGATTTTGAACAAAAGCGAATAGAAAAAACTGTAAAAAATGTATTATTAGGTACTGTATCTGGTTTAAACGAAGAAAACATAAGTATATATTTTAACATATCAGAAAATCCCAATAAAAAACTTATACAAAAGCATAAAGAAAGACTGGAATGGTTTACAAAAATTTATAATAATAATACAAATCTACAGTAAAATTGTAATAATTTTATAGTCAATAGTTATTATGTCATATTTATAACCTTTGCAGACATCGAACTTTTGATAAAAATTTTAGCAAGTGAATAAATTGAAACTTAGTAATAACTGAAAATATATTTTTTCATCCAACCCAGCGAGCGAAACGTTATAACTCAATCAAACATAATAAAATACACGATAACAAAAGTCATCGTGTATTTTATGGTGGAGGTTAGGAGATTGTCTTGGATTTTTTGCGTTAAACGAGTCTACGGATTTTCTTTTCGCAAACACAGTTTGCTCCAAAGAAAAGTCCTCCGCTCTCTGCAAAAAATCCGCTCGAACTCTGAATTGCTCTGCAATTGGGAGTTCTCATACCTAATCCTTACAAAATAAAATACAGAATAGCAAAAGCCATTCTGTATTTTATGGTGGAGGTTAGGAGATTCGAACTCCTGACCCTCTGCGTGCAAAGCAGATGCTCTACCAGCTGAGCTAAACCCCCAAACTTGAACCAAGTTATATCTTAGTTCTTGTCTTTCGACTAGCTACATTTATTATAATACATGATGATTTTTTTTTGTAAAGGGGGAACTTTAATTTTTTATGAAAGTTTAATATTAATTAAATCTAACTAAAATTTTCGTATACTAAATACTTATGCCGGATAAATAAAAAAAATATAGCCATATTTACCGATAGACATCTGTATAATTTTGTAAGAATTTTATGTTTAGGAAGGCTAAAAATGAAGAATAATGAACTTACGAAACGAGAATTAGAAGTCCTTAAAATGCTTCTAAAAGGTTATCATAATCCTGAGATATCTGAAAAACTCTGTATATCTGAACATACTGTGAAAGCTCATGTTTCGTCTATTTATCATAAACTGAATGTATCAAACAGAGTTCAAGCAATTGTAAAATATTTACAAGAAAATAAGAATATTGATTATTAACATCCATCAAATCTTCTTGTTGGAAATGCATATATGTAACAGTAGGAATCGGATTTAGTTATTGATTTAAAGTTGATATAAATATTCCGAAAAAAGCTCTAATGCCTGTTTTAAAGCGGTTGCACAATATCCTATTCGTACATAACCTTCCATTTCCATTGTTTCTCCGGGTAAAAGTGCTACGCCGGTTCTATTCTGAAATCTTTTGCACAAATCTCTGGATTTAATATCTTTTTTGTATTTTACAAGTGCCGTTGTTCCGCCGGTCGGAATGACACATTCAACCAATGATTCGTTTGTCAGCCAATCTGTAAATGTCTCTATGCCGTTTTGCATTATGCTAAAATTACGTTCTTCAATCCAATTTTTTCTTTCTAATGCAATTGATGCAAAATAATCATCCAATATGCCTACACTTATTGTATTATACTGCCTTTGATGGTTGATTTCGTTTATTAAATCTTCTCTTGCGCATACCCAGCCAAGTCTTAATCCTGGCAGTGAATATGTTTTTGACATGCTGCCTACTGAAATAGCCTTTTCATACAAGTCTGCAAATGCTATGGAATACGGATTTCCTATTAAATTTAGTCCTCTGTATACTTCATCTGCAAGTATCCAGATTTTATTCTTCTTTGCAAATTCGACAATTTCCTCGGTAAGCCAATTAGGAATTACTGCTCCTGTCGGATTATTAGGATTGTTTATGCATAACAATTTTGTTTTAGATGTAATTATTTCGGATAATTCGTCTAAATCGGGGAGCCAATTGTTTTCTTCCTTTAAAAAGTATAATTTTACATCTGCTCCTATAGATTCCGGAATTGAATAATGCTGTTGATAAGCAGGTACTATACAAACCACTTCATCACCTTTTTCAAGAAGAGAATAGAAAACTAATTGATTTGCTCCGATTGCGCCATGTGTTACTGTTATATTGCTTAGTTCCTGATTTGTGTATAACGATTTAATGTTATTTTTTAGTCGTTCAGAACCGGTTATATCTCCGTAGTCCAGTGGGATATCAAAGGCTTCGATTCCGGCATGTCCGCATAATTCATTTATTGTAAGAGGCTTGATGCATGTTCCTGATAAATCGTATAATGCTCCGGATTCATATCTATTCATCCATTCTTCTATTTTAAAAGGCGATATTTTCATAATACGATTTTAACATAAAAAAGTGGCGCAAACTATTAGTTTGCGCCACAATACTTATTTCATTAAAGTTATTACTTGCCGTTAACAACTTCTTTGAATTTCTTACCAGCTGAGAATACAGGAACTGTCTTAGCAGGAATCTTGATAGCTTTACCTGTTTGAGGGTTTCTGCCATTTCTTGCTGCTCTCTTACGAGGTTCGAAAGTACCAAAACCAACTAAAGTAACTTTTTTACCTT
>CAMORE010000128.1 GCA_946623365.1 uncultured Acinetobacter sp. | reverse complement strand
GTAGGTTGGGTGAAACCCAACAATACATAATCTTTTTATATATCAAACGGATCGTTTTCTTTGTAATAATTCTTCTTCGTTTGTTTAATTTTGTCATTGCGTTTTTTTACGTTTTTGGCAACATTTTTATACGCATTATCCAATGAAACTTTTAAAAGAGGTTTGTTTTTTGCTCTGTCATTAACTGTCAGCCAATATGTTCCTTTCACGCTGTGAACGCTGAATGATATTTTCCCTGCGTATCGGTCTCCGGGTTTTATCTGAGAAAATAATAACTTTGTGTCACCAAATATAGACGGATTAAACACTGCATTATAATCATTAACAAGTGCTAAGTCCATGCCTGATATCGTTTTATCAGACATATTTGTAATTGCAACGGACAACGTTATTGTATTAACTTCTCCAAAAGGGTCTTTTTCATACAAAATGTTTGAGATTCTGACATCTAACCCCGGATAAAATAATTCCTTCTGTAGCAAAGCTTCCTCTTTGTATACAGGTAAATCAACATTTGATAAAATTTTAACTTTTATTTCGTCCCCCGGAGAGATAAGAACATTTTTCCCTTTTCTTACAAGTGACATTCCTAATCCTACAGTTCCGCCTAATGCAGCACCGCCTGCTATAGTGTATCCATGAGATGCAATTGCCGCCCCCGGACCCAGTGCCTGCAATGCGAATATACCTCCGATTACTCCTCCTGCCGCTGTGTAACCGATATCTGTTGCAACAATTTTTCCGACTTCTTTTACAGGATGCAGTTTTGTTGACATCTTACCTTCAATAGGAATCTCTCTTCCGTCGGGGGTTGTTAAAGTATCAAAACTTAAGTTCAAATAACCGTTTCTGCCGAGTCTTTTTGCTTCACCCGTTTCTGTTATTGTTCCATGGGCTATTGTACCTTTTGGAAGAATTACACCTTTATCACCGATAACATCTGATGTTATTTCCGCAAAAAATTCATCTCCTTCAAGCGAAAAAGTTCCGTCTAACACCTGTGAAACGGTCATTGTTATAACATCTTTTTTCTCAAGTGTTTCCATTTTACCCGTAAATAAATCTTCTTCAGGGCGTTGAAATCTGTCGTCAAATTCAGCATGACCCTGAAATGTTGTATCGGCATATGCTACAGTATTAATAAGCATAGCGCTTAATAATAATTTTACTAACCTCTTCCGCATAATATTATTATACAATACTTTTAGCTTAAGTCTATATCGGTTAACAAAATTTCCACCAAAAAATATATTTTTGAAGAACATCCTGTAATAAATGAAAAATTTTATAACTCTGCAACAAAAAATTTACCCCCAAAAAAATTACCCCCGGAATAATTCTTCTGTCGGCAAAATTGTTTTTAGTTTTAATGCATAAATGTTTGTTTTATTTAAAAGAGCAAGTTTAACAGCATCTTTTTCTGTCGTAACGATATTTCCCTCAATATTCTCAATATCTTTTAAAGTATATATATGGTGATCATCAAAAGTTTTTTTATTTTTTACAATATAATCACCTTCTAAAAATTGATAAAATTGTTCCGGCTGACCAATTGCCGACAGAGCAGTTATTTCTGTACCCTTTTCCAAATGCTCGCCTGTAACAATATTATAAACATAATCGGGTTCGGTTTTACATAAGATTACATTTACATTTTGCTTTTTATGCATAATTTTTGCAATCTTTTCAGCTCTTGTATGGTCTTTGTTTTTGCTTACTATGATTAGTTTATCCAGCCTTTTAAATCCTTCCGTCCCTTCTCTAAGGGGCCCAGCGGGAAGCAAGTTTTCATTTCCGAACATTTTTTCCGAATCTACAAGAACTAAATCCGAGTCCCTATATAGTTTTCTGTGTTGGAATCCGTCATCCAGTATAATTTTGTTACATCCTAATGCTTCTACTGCGTATTTTGCGGCGTTATATCTGTTTGAACAAGTTAATACCGCGCATCCGTCAATATTTACACTTAACCAATAAGGTTCATCTCCTGCCATATCAGCTTTATAGTACAAATTAATGCCGTCTGAGATTACGTGTACGTTTTTGTTGTTTAATCTGCCTCCGTAACCTCTGGATATAATCGCAGGTTTATCTCCCTTTGATACAAAGTATTTCGCAATTTCCGCTACAACAGGAGTCTTTCCTACTCCTCCGGTTGTAAAATTCCCAACAGACACAACAAATGCATCAACTTTTTGTGGTTTAATAAAATGTCTGTCATATAAAATGTTTTTACATCGGCTTCCTGCTGCATAAAATAACGAGCAAAATTTTAATAAGTTAAATATAAAACCTTTAGGATTTTTCTCATAATGTAATTTCGTTATCTTTGTTTTTAAATTCATTAAATTTCCCCAAATAATTAATTTACGTAACAATTAAAAGAAAACAAATTTCAATATTGTATCAAAATCTTATTACAAAATCTAAAAATAGGCAATTTTCAACTCTGTTTAGCAAAAAAAATAATTATCGGTTTTAATATAATAAAGGTGTGTAATATGAAAATTGATTTTTCGCAATCCTTAATGTTTCAACGCAGATTAAAGCCTTCTGAGGAAGCTCAATATCAGAATGTTTTGAATAATGCTAAAAATAAAGCGTGTCATGCAAATAACGGCAAGTCAATTCTTATAGTGCCGTCGTTTTCGCTTCCTCAGAATTCCGCTAATAATACAGGAGTCGGCAATCTTGCATCAAAAGATTCAATGCATTTTTTTGATTTTGTAAAAAAATATTGGGGGATAAACGAAATTCAATTATTACCGACAGGTCAATTCTTTTCCAATAATGGTGAATACCCTATTTATTCAGGAACATCCATGGATTTAGGCAATCATATGATTAACCTTGAAGATTTTGTCGATAATGAAGAATTGAGGACAATTGTTCAAAATAATAAAATTAAAGATAGAGTTAATTTTTCGAATGTAGTGGAACAAAATTCAATTTCCGAAAAATATTTAAGAGAAGTATATAAGCATATTAATAAGGATACAAAAAGAGAATTTGAATTATATAAAAAAGAATATGAAACATTGCTGGAACCGAAAAGTTTATACAGGGCACTAAGAGAGATAAACGGAACATACGATTTTCATTTATGGAATGACACCGATAAAAATTTATTTAATGAAGATATTGTATCTGCAGAACAAAGAAAAAAAAGGATATCAGATGTTAAAAATATAAAATCGGAAACTATAGATTTTTATAAATTTAAAAATTTTCTTGCAGATAAAAGTTTAAAAAAGGCAAAAGCAGAATTAAATGCAAAAGGAATAAAACTTTCAGGGGATATGATTTTGAATTTCGCGTACGAAGAAGAATGGGCATGCCCAAAAGCTTTTGTAAAGGATTGCAAAATAAAAGAATGGGATTTTCCTGTTTTGGATATAAATTCAAAAGAAGCTGAAGAACTTTTAAGAGAAAAAGTAAGATTATATGCAAAACGATTCGACAGTATGAGGGTTGATGCTGCGTGGTGCTACGTATCACCAAATATTATCAATAAGAAAACATATGCAAAGTCAAAATTAAACAATGGTTTTAAGTTTATTGAAATTATAGAAGATGAAGTTCGAAAAGTAAAAGGACCGAGTTATGATTTGAAAAGTATTTATTATGAATTTGATGCAGATGGTCCGACTCAATTCCAAATTCATACAAAAGGAGATAAACTAAAACCTGAATTAACAGAAAGAGTGAAAATTTATACGTCAGAACATATGTCAGATAATTGGGGAAGTGCAGACAGTTTTATTAATAAGCGCGGATGGGGAGAAGATAATTTTATTTTAGGGACTATGAATCATGACTCTGCGGATATGATACCAAAAGAAGAACAAATAAAAACATTGAGCAAAATATTAAAAATTCCTCAGGAAAAATTGCGTAATAAGAAGGAATTCATAAAAGCAAAATTTGCAGAACCAATGAGGGCTAAAAATAATATGCTGTATTTTATATCTGCTCTCGGATTGGATTCGCTATTTCAAAATAATAATGATAAAAAGTTAAATTATACTGCTAAAATTCCTGAATCATATCAGGAAAAATACTTTGAGGCATTATCTAACGGAGAAGGTTTTAATCCTATGGATGCTCTTGAAAAACAATTTATAGCACAAGGATTAGATAAAAAAGAGCCGGATTTATTTAAAAAAATTCTAAAGTATAAAAAGATTTTGCAGTCAAAAGAAAATAATACATCATGGAAGAAAATTCTTCCCATAATAATAATTTCTTCGGTTCTGTTATTTGGTTTGTATAAATATTTCGTTTTAAGTAAAAAGACTTTTTCTTATAATAATTACCCGCAAAATTAAAAAAAATAAATATTAAGATTTGTAAACACCTAAAAGCTTTATAAATCAATGCTTTTAGCTGAT
>CAMORE010000127.1 GCA_946623365.1 uncultured Acinetobacter sp. | reverse complement strand
ACAACTACATCATCATAATCAAGTCCTTTTTCAACTATCCAGTTATTTTCGTAGTTTTCATTTACTACAATATCTTTTTTAACAGCTTTTCCGTCCTTAACCACCCATACATAATAACCGGTTCCAACATCTGTTTTTGTAGCAGACTGAGGAATTAACATAACCTTATACGGCTTGTTAACTCTTATTTTTACGTTTACATAATCCCCCGGAACCAGTAATTCGTCAGGGTTTTCAAATATTGCTCTCATTGTAACAGTACCGGTATTTTCATCGACTTTATTATCAACAAACTCGATTTTTCCTTCTAATTCATAAGTCGAACCATCTGAAAGACCCAGCAAAACAGATACGGTACCATCGTATTCAGGATTTTTGTATTTATTATCTTTGAAATATTTTTTTAATTCAATAAAGTCACCACTCTTTAAAGGGAAAATAACTCGCATAGGATTTGTTGTATAAATTTTTGCAATAACTCCTGTTGATGGGGTGACATAATTTCCCACAGAAACAATGGTTTTACCTATTCTTCCGTCCATTGGAGATGTAATATTTGTATAACTGAGATTTAAATTTGCTTTATGAAAATCAGATAATGCACCGTCTAATGATGCTCTGTTTTTATTTCTTTGTGTAAGTGCGTTATCATAATACTCTCTGCTTACCAAATCCTCTTTCAAAAGTTGTTCTGCACGTCTTAAATCCGTTTCTGAATTTTTATAAACGGCAGAGTTTTCATTAACTCGTGCTCTTGCTGTTTGGGCTGCCAGTGCGTATTCATCAGGTTCAATTAGAAATAATTTTTGACCTTTTTTTACTTTGTCACCCTCTTGAAAATAGCTGTCTTGAAGCCATCCGCTCACTCTCGCTATGATATCTACTGATTTTTGAGCTTCTATTCTTCCTGTCGTTGAATACGTTGGATTAATTTCTTTTGACATCGGGGTCGATACTTCTACAGTTTTTGGCTGCGACATCATGTATGACATTAATACACCTGTAATAAGAGTTTTTCCTTGATTCCAAATGATAGGAACAAGAATAACAGCTAAAATTGCAGCTGTAATTTTAGTTTGTTTTGACTTCCAATCTATTTTCATATAAAGCTCCCTTTTTATAACGAAATTCCAACTCTTCCAACAACCTTGCCGGCTATTGTTTTAATTCTGTTGTCATATTTGATTTCACCCCATCCTAAACGATTGATGATTTCAAATACAGCAAATCTTCGTGCTTCTGTTGATGCATCATTAATTTTAACAGCAAAAGCATTACACTCGTGAACATTAAGTACAACGCACAAACCTCCTGCGCCTACTTTTGCTATTAAATTATCTGTTTTTTGAATAACTTCTGTATCGGTTCTTCCTTCTCCTCCGAATATATACGAATGACACTTTATAGCATTTAGAATCTGAGGAAAATCAAGTAAGCTTAAGTAACCTTTTAACAGATTTTGCAAAGGCATACTTACAATCGGAACTCCGCAGCCGTCAGTTGTCATAGGATATTCTTTATCAACCCCGCATAATTCATTAATACGTTTTTTTACTTCTACTTGCAGCGGATGGTCAGGCTCGTTATAATCAGTTAACGACCATTCGTTTTTTTTGCAGAGAGCCAAGAATCCTATGTGTTTTCCGGAACAATTATTATTTAAAACCGTTGGAACATCACCGCGCACTATCATTTTATTTTGCATATCTCTTGATAATGGCGCATGAACTCCGCATTTCAAAGAACTTTCATTTAACTTAAGTTTTTTAAGCATTTTTGTCGCAACTTTTATGTGACAGTCTTCGCCTGCATGAGAACCGCAGCACAGAGCAAGTTCTTCTGCCGTAAAATCAATCTCATTATCTACCAACAGAGTTGCTTGCAAAGGTTTTGCACATGAACGCAAATAATACGGAGTATTGTGTTCCATGTCGGGATTAAAACCGGGTAAAGGTTTTGCCAATACCCAATATCCTTCATGAAGTTCCTCTGTTAAACCATCTCTTACATACTCTATTCTTAGCATTATAATTATTCTTCCGCTTTATGTTCCTTAATATATGTTAATATTCCGTCAAGTTTTTGACGCATAATTTCATTTTCTTCTTTTAATCTTGCGTTTTCAACCCTAATATCATAGCTTTCTCTCTCCAAGGCTATGTTTGGCATTTCACTAGGATTTAAAGAAAATCGTTTTCCGGCTTCCTCTTTCATAAATATAATACTTTTAACATCAACTTCTTTAACAAAACCAAGCTGCACCATCAATTCTGCGATAAAAACATGCTTTCCTGAAGCATTAATTTCTTGCTGTTTATTTAATACTTCATCCAATTGTTCTATAGTCATTTTACCTGCACGAATAAAATATTCACCGGTTCTGTATTTTCCCGCTATAAAACCTGCAATCGCTACTACCAAAGCAGGCACTTCATTTGAAAAGAATTTCGATGTCCTGCAAAACATAAATGCTTTTGCAACTTCCTCCATCGTTAAGTTATTTTCAATAGCTATTTCTATCAGCGACATGCTCTTTGAACAACAATCCATAAAAGCATAAATACTGTCATCAAAACCGGATTCTTTTGTAAAAAGCTCATTTTGACCTGCTTCTGACAATGCAGGCTTATATAAATGGAATAAATCTCCCTCTTGAACATCCAAAAATTCATTACTTAAATACTTTGTTAAATCATCTGATAAGTTTAAAAAGATAGCCTGTTTAATCCATAACGGATATGATATCATTTTTTCCATGTAATTTAAAAATAAACCTTTACTCATAAACAACCCTTCTTTTATATGATGTCTTTACGTAAATTATATCATAATATTATAATAAGTTAATAATCTATATAGTTTAGAATTAAGGACAAATAACCATGGGCATGGACGGACTTTCAATAGCAAATACGGGAGTCGTAAAAGAACAGACCTCTGCAGAATACACAAGCAGGGTAGAACAATCAGTTGCGTCAGACGCAACAAATTCTTTTCAACAAGTTCAAGGACTGGCAAATAATCAAAGAGTTAGAGAAAAAGAAGAAGGGGAAAATGGCAACAAGCAGCAGCAAACAATGAAGCAGCAAGAAGAATTCCAAGACGGTTTAGTGGAAGAAAACCCTGAAGAAGAAAATGCAGATTTCGATGTTGAAGATTTTGAGAACCCAAATAAAGAATTTTATGTTAAATTAAATATAAAAGATGATATAATAGAATTATATGATAATGCAAACGACAGATTAATTGAAACCATTTCCGGTTCAGAGTTAAGTGAACTCGTAAAAAAACTAAATATGGCTTCAGGAATATTTGTTAACAAGAAGGTTTAATTATGCCGCCAGCAAATCCATACACTAAATACATAAAACAATATCAAACAAGTAACATTACGACAGCTACACCTGAAAAGTTAATGATATTACTTTTTGACGGTGCTATTCAATTTTTAGTAAAAGCAAAAAATGCTATTGCAGAAAATAATTTAAAAGAACGCGCTATTAATATAGATGGTGCAAGGAAAATTATACGTGAATTGATGAGAACAATTGACTTAGAAAATGGCAATGATGTTTCAAAACAGTTGTTTAAACTATACAATCGCATGGCGATGAAACTTATTAAAGCTAATGTTCAAAGAAATAGCGGTCTTATTGATGAAGTTATAGAAGATTTAACGAATATTCGCTGGGGATTTCAAAAAGCAATAGAAATACAAAGTGGTGTCACAACAGTTGAAGAAGTTATGAAAGAGCAAGCAGCTCAAGATGCAGCACAAACTCAATCAACTACTTCGGAAACAAATATCGGAGACGTTCAGAATGCAGAGTGAACAACAATATGAACAACTTTTAATGCAGTATCAGCAGCTTAAAAATGGCGCAGAAGACATTGCTAATATGATTGAAAAAGAAGACTTTGACAGTGCAATAACACTCCTAAAAACCAGAGAGTCTTTGTTTCTCAACTGCAAGTGCATGCTGAAATATCTTGAATTAACACCGGTTCAGAAAAATGAAATCGACAAAATTGTGAGTGAATTGAAAACAATAGAGCTTAATAATATTAAAAATCTTGAAAAAGGCATGGAAGAAATCCAATTAGAGCTCTCGAAGACACAAAAATCTCAAAAGTTACAGCATGCTTATGGAAATTCTTCTTTTTATTCCGGAAATGTTGTAAATATACAAGAATAAAAAAGCTTTTTACCGTCATTTTAGCATAGGCAAAACTTTGAAAATTTGCCTATTCGTGCTCTTTGACTTTTTATAACACTAAAATACAATAAAAATCATTCATTTAGCTGAAATATCCACTTGCATTCTTTTATTAATGCGCTATAATAAACATTGTAAAATTTAAGAAAGGAGTTTTATAATGAACAAAGAAGAATTAGTAGCAGAAATTTCTAAGAAATCAAAAGTTACTCAAAAGGAAGCTAATGAAGTATTATCAGCTTTAATTGAAACAGTACAAAAAACAGTTTCTAAAGGTAAAAAAGTTACTTTAGTTGGTTTTGGTACTTTCGAACCTCGTAAGAGAGC
>CAMORE010000126.1 GCA_946623365.1 uncultured Acinetobacter sp. | reverse complement strand
CTCTGATTTTATCCATAGTTTCAAATGCATTTTCGTTACAGAAGAAAATCGGAGCCTGAAATCTTGCACCGCCTGCTGTTTCAAAATGTCTGATACCCGCACTTACTGCTGATTGAAGAGCAGGTATAAAATCATCAACGAGAACTTTTGCCCCGAAGATTGATTGGAAACCGTCACGAAAAGACGTATCCATTACCTTAATTTGTTTTGTCATTGTTTTATCTCCATTTTATGTGTTAGTTTTTAATTTATTTAATTCACATTCTCTCGTTACAGCACTATTTTTTGAATAAAGCCGCTACAATTGCTGCTGCAACTTCTGAGTCATCATTGCAGGCAGTTTTTTTAGTTCCCGCAGCAACAGGTATTGCTTCAGGGAAAATCTCATTAAGCTTTCTGACTATTTTTGACATAATAAACATTGTAATAATCATTAAGCATAAAAAAGAAAGGACTGTTCCCATGCCTATTAGCATTGCGGACAATCCTTCAATTAATAATTCATTCATAAAATATCTCCTATTAAAAGTATATGTTCTTGATTATTTTTATCTCTGAGTTTTAAAGCCCCATTTTGGGTTACATCAAATGCTATTCCTTCATAAGTTTTATCAAAAACTTTTACGGAAACTTCTTTATTGAGGAATTCGGCTCTTCTTATGTAATCTTCTCTTATTAATAAAAATCCTTCCTCTATAAATTTATTATAATATAAACAAAATTTATCTATAACTCTTTTTAGAAAAATTTCCTTATCTATAAACAGCCCTGTTTCAATATTTAAAGATGTTGCAGGTTGATTAATTTTAGATAAAAAATCTGTTTTTGCATTCAAATTTACTCCAAAACCTAAAACCAACCCTTGCAAAAAGTATTCGTTATTATCATTTATTCCTACAGCTTCTGCTAAGATTCCGGATATTTTTTTCCCGTTTACTTTTATATCATTTGGCCATTTAATTTTAGGTTCAACTTTATATTCTTCAAATACTTCTGCTAAAACTACGCATAAAAGTTGGGTTAAGTTTGAATAAACTTCCTTCATTTCAGATGAAGGCTTCAAAACAATACTTGCATAAATATTATCTTCGCCTGCATAACTCCATTTTCTTTCAAGTCTTCCCCGTCCTGAAGTCTGATTATATGTATAAACTACTGTTTTATCTTCGATTGAATTAATATTATTTTTTGCGTACTTATTTGTTGAATCTATCTCTTCCAAATATAAAAACTTCATAGAACAATTATAATACAAACTTTTAGATAAAAATAACGCTCTATGGTAAAATAGAAAATTATTAGGGGGATTATATGGAAGAATCAGATTACGGAATAATAGGCGGAGGGCCTGCGGGATACACAGCCGCAATGCTTCTGGCAAAACAGGGAAATAAAGTTGTTGTTTTTGAAAAAGATAAACTCGGAGGAACTTGCCTTAACAGAGGATGTATTCCGACTAAATCATTTTTACATGACTCTATTTTATACTCGGAACTGAAACAAAGTTCTTTTATCTCTAACCCGAGCGATATTAAATTAGACTTTACCAAAGTTATTGAACATAAAAACAACGCAATCGAAAAAATAAGAAAATCATTAAAACTTGCAGTAAAAAATTCAGGAGTTCAAACGATATATGCAGAAGCATGCATTAAAGATAAAAATACGATTATCGCAGGTAATCAGGAATATAAATTCAAAAATATAATTATAGCAACAGGTGCAAAACCTCGAGAGATCAAAGGTCTTGAATTCGACGGGAATTTTATTTTGAGCTCTGATGATATATTAAATATGCAAGAGCTTCCTAAATCAATACTTATAGTAGGTTCCGGTGCAATAGGAATTGAATGGGCAAGAATTTTATCTGATTTCGGAGTAGAAGTAACTGTTATAGAAATGGCAGAACATCTGATTCCGAACGCAGATATCGAAGTTTCAAAAAGAGTTGAACGTATCTTTAAGCAGAAAAAAATCAAGTTTTTGCTTAATGAAAGCATCGACAGAATAGAAAACAGAGTCGTATATTTTAAAAACGATAAAACATATACGGTGAATCCTGAAAAAATACTGGTTGCAGCGGGAAGAGTTCCTGTTTGTCCTAACTGTGAATGCAAAGCAATTCTGGGTGACGCATGCGGAGAGGTTCAATTAGCGCATTATGCTATTCATCAAGCTAAAGCGGAAGTTCTTAACATACCTTTTGATAAGAGCCTCGTACCGTCTATTATCTATGGAGAACCGGAAATAGCATGGCTCGGATTAAGAGAGCAAGATATTGATGAAACATACAAAAAAAGCTTACTTCCGATAACAGCGCTGGGAAAGTCATGGTGTGATAATTGTACTGACGGTTTTATTAAACTGATAACTAAAGACGATAAAATCTACGGTGCACATATTATATCAAAAGAAGCTTCAAGTTTAATTCACATAATTCTTACCGCAATGCAAAACAATATTAAAATACAAGACCTTAAACAACAGTGTTTTGCACACCCAACATATGCGGAAGGAATTTTTGATATTTTGCTTAATATATAGATTTTTTGGTGTATATAATACACATATTTATAAACATTTGTAAATAAACAGCTTTTTTGGGGTAGATATTTTCAGAAAAAATGGTAGCATGGTATTAATAAGGGAATTATAAATTAATTGTAAAATTTTTGTTACAATAGGTCAATTTCGAGGATTCTTTGGTTTTATTACTAATAGTGTGAAGGTGAATTCGTGAATAAAGAAGAAATATCATTATACAACCATTCAAAAATCGGCAATAACAATGTAACTTCGCCAATATTATCAAAGAATCTTGTATCAAAAGTAAATTCTTTGACATTCAATAATAATGCAAATCCGCTTTCAAACCCGCAATCAAAAACATTTGCAACAGATAAAGGAATTACTTTAGACTACAAGGCTGTTATTGACGAGCTTGCAAAACTTAATTCGATAAATAACATCAATGAATTTTATTCAAAAGTTTACGGAATAATTCTTCAAAACATAGATTCCGGATTTTTTGCAGTAGGTTTATACAAAGAAAAATCAAATTGTATCAACCTGAGATTACAAGATAAACTCGGGAATTTTTACTCTACAAAAGTTTTTCTGAAAGATACAGATAATCCGATTGTAGAATCTTTTAACACAAGGAATATCATTTTTGAGGATGATGTTTCTTTCCTGAAACTTTCTTATCTAAAGAATAACAATATCGCAATATTACCGTTGATATCAGTAAATAAATGCATAGGTGTAATGATTTTTGCGGATAAATACGTTAGACAAAACATTGCGCTGTATACAATGATATCAAATTATGTAGCTCTTGTATCTCACAATATGGAATTAATTGAAACAAGTGATAAATACGTTAATACGGATAGTTTAACGTTACTGTATAATCACAGATGTTTTCAGGAGCTTCTTGCAGACGAAATATCAAGATCTGCTACCTCAAAGCAGAATTTATCAGTAATAATGCTTGATATCTGTAACATTACTAAAATTAACAGAGATATGGGACACGCTAAAGGTGACGAAGTTATAAAACTTGTCGCAGAAAATATAAGAAAGAACGTGCGAGAAGGTGATATAGCAGCAAGATACGGAGGAGATGAACTGGCTATAATTCTTCCGAATACATCCGTAGAACAAGCAAAATATGTAGCAGAATATTTAACATACGCCCTTTCATGTTTCTTTATAGATGATGTCGGCCCCGTTAAAGTTTCTGTAGGTATATCTTCTTATCCTGAATGCGCTGATGACAAGGAAAAATTATTAATCCTTGCAGAACAAGCAATGTATATATCTAAAGCAAAAGGATACAAAGACGGCATGTCCGCAATTATAAGCTCTGCCGACTTTAACTTCTGGGATGACATTGCACTAAAATCATACGCTGAAGTACTCGGAAAACGCCACGCTCAATTGGGTGTAAATTTTGAAGATGAATTACTGGCTAAATTTAACGTAGACCACGAGACAATGCCGTCAAACAGAATCTTTGAAATAGCTTCATCTCTTGCGGGAGCCATTGATGCAAAAGACCCTTACACAAAGGATCACTCTACTTGTGTTTCCAAATACTCGGCTGCTCTCGCAAGAGCAATCAACCTTCCTGAAGAAGAAATCGAAAGAATCAGACTCGGCGCACTTCTTCATGATGTTGGTAAAATCGGTATTCCTGAAACAGTTCTTAAAAAAGAAGGACCATTATCTGATGAAGAGTGGGTAATTATGAAACAGCACCCGACTATAGGTGCTGAAAAAGTGCTTATGCCGAATGCTTCACTAAGAGATTTAATTCCTATTGTTAAATATCATCACGAACGAATTGACGGAAAGGGATATCCGGAAGGACTCTCAAATGGTGACATTCCGCTTGCCGCAAAAATTGTTGCGATAGCTGACACATACCACGCTTTAACCAGTGACAGACCGTATAGAAAAGGCATGAACATAGAAAAGGCCGTTTCTATTTTAGAAGAAGGCGCAGGCTCTCAATGGGATGCGGATTTAGTCAGAACATTTATCTCTATTGCTCCTTCTCTTGGTTTATAAAAGGTTGTTATGTAAAAATGTTACTGTTAAACAAGATTATCATTGCAGTACA
>CAMORE010000125.1 GCA_946623365.1 uncultured Acinetobacter sp. | reverse complement strand
TTAGCTCTTAAAGCAGTTATATCTTCATCTGATAATTTACCGCCTTCATTTAACGCTTTGCTTAATTCCGGCATATTTGCCTCAAAGTAGTCAAACCAGCCTTGTTTATATGAAGCAATATTCTTGTTATCAACTTCATCTAAATATCCTTCATTGGCAGCAAATAAGATTGTAACTTGTTGAGCTACGGAAAGCGGCCTATATTGAGGTTGTTTTAGAACTTCTGTTAATTTTTGACCTCTCAGAAGCTGTTTCTTGGTAGCTGCATCTAAATCTGATGCAAACTGAGCAAATGCTTCCAGTTCTCTGAATTGTGCTAAATCAAGACGAAGTTTGCTGGCAACTTGCTTAATACCTTTTGTTTGAGCAGCACCACCTACACGTGATACTGATATACCTGCGTTAATAGCAGGTCTTACACCTGAGTTAAACAGTGAAGATTCAAGGAATATTTGACCGTCTGTAATAGAAATTACGTTAGTCGGAATATACGCTGAAACGTCGCCTGCTTGAGTTTCAATAATCGGTAAAGCTGTAATACTGCCACCGCCAAGCTCATCAGACAATTTAACTGCTCTTTCAAGTAATCTTGAATGTAAATAGAATACGTCACCGGGGTATGCTTCACGTCCCGGTGGTCTTTTTAGTAGCAAGCTCATTGCACGATATGCCTGAGCGTGTTTAGTCAAGTCATCATATACTATTAAGACGTGTTTTCCTTGTTCCATAAATTCTTCAGCAATTGCTACACCTGCAAATGGTGCAATATATTGAAGCGGAGCAGGTTCATTAGCAGTTGATGCAACAATAATTGAATAATCCATTGCACCATGTTTTTCCAAAGTTTTTGCTATTTGTGCAACAGTTGAAGCTTTTTGACCGATTGCAACGTAAATACAAATAACATCTCCGCCTTTTTGGTTAATTATTGTATCAATTGCAACAGCAGTTTTACCTGTTTGACGGTCGCCAATAATAAGTTCTCTTTGTCCTCTTCCGATAGGAGTCAAAGCATCGATTGCTGTCAAACCTGTTTGAAGCGGCTGATGAACGGATTTTCTTGCAACAATACCGGGGGCAACTCTTTCAATCGGGCGGGTTTTATCTGATAAAATATCACCTTTGCCGTCAATAGGTTTTCCTGTTGGGTTAACAATTCTTCCTATAAGTGAATCTCCAACAGGAACTGATGCGATTCGTCCGGTTGTTTTTACCGTCATTCCTTCCTTAATATGTGTATATTCACCTAAGATAACGACACCTACGTTGTTTTCTTCAAGGTTAAGTGTTATACCTAAAGTTCCTTTTCCGTCTTCAAATTCTACAAGCTCATTTGACATAACGTTACGCAAACCGTATATTCTTGCAATACCGTCACCTACTTCTAGAACACTTCCTATATTTGAAACTTCTGCTTTTGCTTCATAGTTTCTGATGTTCTCTTTAAGTATTGAGCTAATCTCATCAGGATTAATTACTGCCATCTGCTCCCTTTATCCTTTCTCTTTTATTTAAGTTTATTTAATTACACTTTTATTATGTTTGCACACAGATTATCCAGCTTATGCTTGATGCTGTTATCAACAACAGTATCATTGATATTGAAGATTAGACCTGCTATTATATTACTGTCTACGCTCCAATTAACCTTTACGTCTTTTTGAAGTTTATCTGCAACTCTATTTCTGATATCTGTTTTTCTTTCATCATTTAAATCTATTGCTGATGTTATATCAATTCTTACAATATTTTTAAGAAAATCTAACTCTTTTTCAAATTCTTTAGTTATTTCTGATACTAAATTTAGCCTTTTCTTCAAATTAAGAGCGAATAAAAAATTATAAACTATTGTATTTATTTTTTCCTGAAATAGTTTTGATATAACAATTTGCTTTTCTTCCACAGATATAGACGGATTATTTACCATACTTTTTAGCTCATCGGACTCTGAAATTGTTTGTGCAACAAATTTTAAATCGGATAAAACATTTTCTTTATCCAAACTTTCATCTTCCTGTGCTAATTCTATGAGAGCTTTCGCCCATTTTTTTGATGCAAGTTCATTCATCTCTCTACATCCGCCTTAATCTATAATTATACCTTATATTTCAACCTTAACTCCGTTAAGAGCTTCCACACTTTCGTCAATAAGCCTGTTATGTAAATCATAATTGTTATTGAGTTCATTTATAATATGCTCCCTTGCAGTTTCTACAGCTGCCAGAGATGCTCTTTTCATAATATCATTTTTTAATAACAAAGACTTATTTTCTATTAATTTTGCAGTTCCAGATTTAATATTATCAGCTGTTTTATTCGCATCTGCAATAATCTTCTGACCGACCAAATTTGCATTATCTTCAGATTTTTTTATAATCTCTTCTATTTCATTTTCCAAATTGGAAACTTTTTCCTCAATAGCCGTAAGATTTGTTTGAGATTCTTCTTTTGCTTCTTCAGACGCTTCAATTTCTTCTGAAATATTTTGTCTTCCTCTTTCTAATCCGCCGATTAAATCAATTTTCCAAAATATTAGCAGAAAGATTCCTGCAAATATTATAAAATTAAATAAATTTGTCCGAGCTATATAATCCAAAAAAGTCTCAAACATTTTCTTACCTTTCTAGTGATAAAGGATTTTGTTTATTGAATCGTTATCAAAACCCTTAACTTCGCTTCTGTAGCCAAGAATTTTTTCGGTTATATCATTAGCCAAATCAGTCATTCTTGACTTTAAACTTTCTTTTGCGTCATTAGATACATTATTTAAAACTTCATAAGAATGTTCCAACTCTCCGGAAGAGCTTTCCTGAGCTTGCTTTACAATCTCGGATTTTTGTTCTTTAAAAGTACCTAATATTTCATCATATTTATGTCTGGCATCATCCTTTGCAGTATCAAGCTCTTCCTGAACTTTTGTTTCCAATTCTTGAGCCTTATCAGCAAATTCATCGGCACTGTTGTAATTCTCATCAATAACACGATGTCTTTCAGCAACTATTTTTTCCATAGGCGCATAAAGTATCTTGTTCATCAAGAAAACAAATACCAAAAACGAAATAATTGATGCAAAAAAAGTTCCGTTAAATTCCATAATTCAAGCTTCTTCTTACCAAATACCTACAAGTTTTAAAGCAATTACTAATGCGTAAATTGCACAAGCTTCTGATAAAGCAGCACCAACCATAAAGAATACCAAAGCTTTACCAAAGATTTCAGGCTGTCTTGCAATAGATTCCAAGAAACCTTTTGTTGCTATACCGATACCGACTCCGGCACCGATTGCACCGAAACCCATTGCAACACCTGCACCAAGTTGTGCTAAATCTGAAATTGTTTTTACTTCTTCCATTTTCTTCTCCTTTTTATTTATAACTTATTTTATTAGTGTTCACCCTCTTCTATAGCTGAAGATATATATACTGTTGTCAACAGTGCAAATACTAATGCTTGCACACATGCAACCAAAACTTCAAAGAACATAACCGGTAATGGCAAAAAGTATGCACAGATTCCAAGTAATGCTGTCATTAAGCATTCTCCCGCCAGTATGTTACCGAACAAACGTAAAGCCAACGTTAAGGGTCTTGTAATCATATCAAGAACTTCCAAAGCTGCCATAAATATTGACATCGGTTTAAAATCGTGCAGAAAATATCTGAACCCTTTTTTTCTGAACCCTGCTCCGACATAGTAAATTAAAACAATTATTGCCATTGCGGCAGTTAAATTTATGTCATTTGTAGGTGATGCTATTTCACCTTTTTGAAGTTCTATCATTCTTAAAGGAAGTTGTCCCATAAGGTTTGCTGTTATAATAAATAAAAACAAAGATGCAATAAGAGGAACATGTTTTCTGCCTTCTTTAGGCATCAGGCTATCAACAAGTCCCCAGAATGCTCCAAGAATAGTTTCAAACACCAGTTGTAACTTTGTAGGTATAATATCAAGTTTTCTTGTTGCAATAAAGGCCGTTAACAATAGAAACGCCATTGCAGCCCACATAGTCGTAAGCGTATCCATGTTAAACGCAACAGGATGACCTGATATGACAGTATTTACTATCCAGTGTCCTTCGCTCATTAATAACCTCTCTTCTTATTTGTTTATTTTATCATAAATTTTATAGTAGTGCAAATCTATAATGTGGTAAATACTCTATTATATGTATTTGCTTAAATTTGTTCAGTATGGTATTATATGTTGAAATGTGCAGATAGGAGTTACAATATGGATTTTTTAGATTTAGCAAAAGAAAGATTTTCATGCAGAAAATTTGAAAATCAAATCGTAGAAAGAGAAAAAATTAATAAAATTATTCAAGCCGGATTATTGGCTCCGACTGCTGTAAATAAACAACCTTTTAAAATCTTTGAAGTTAACACGGATTCTGATATAGCAAAATTAAAAAAAGCAACACCTTTTACCTTTGATGCTAAAGAATTTTTAATGGTTGGAGCAAGTGAACAAGAAGCTTACATCAGGAATTTTGATAACAAAAATTTTGCAGAAATAGATGCAGCAATTGTTGCAACCCATATGATGCTGGAGATACATAATTTAGGCTTAGGAACAACATGGGTGGGGCATTTTGATGAAAAAATTCTAAAAGCCCAATTCCCTATAACGGAAGGTTATAATATTATTGCGATATTTCCTGTCGGCTATCCTGCAAA
>CAMORE010000124.1 GCA_946623365.1 uncultured Acinetobacter sp. | reverse complement strand
AACAAAATATGTTATTTGTTGCATTTATGGAACGAATTATTTCTTTTGTCTTGCTTTTACAATTATTTTGGTTTCTGACATAATATATTTAAATTGTGTAAGGTGATTATAAAGTTGCATGAGGAAAAAGATAATGGATTATGAAAAGATTAATAATATTCTGAAAAATGATGGTGTAATAGCTTTTGTTACAGATACCGTCTGGGGACTGGGCTGCCTTCCTAATAGCGAAAAAGCAGTAAGAAAAATATATGACATTAAACACCGGGAAGCTAAAAAGCCGCTTATATTAATGAGTTATGATATTTATCCGCTGTTTGATTATATCGCACAGCCGGTAGAAAAAGAAGCGCAAAGACTAATAAAAAAATATTTTCCCGGAGCGTTAACCCTTGTTCTCGATAAATCTGAAAACACACCTGATTATATAACATCAGGACTTCCGACAGTAGGAATACGGGTTCCTGATAATAAAATATTCGCAGACATTTGTAAAAATACAGACGGGCATGTCCTAGCAACAACAAGTGCAAATATATCCGGAGAACCGCCAGCCTTGAGTTATAATGAAGCTATGAATTATATCGGAGATAAAGCAGATTTAGTTATTGAAGATTACGGATATAAAGCACAGGGAAGAGCCTCAACCGTAGCAGGATTCAAAGACGGAAAACCGGTTATATACAGACAGGGTGAAGTTGAGATAATTTAACTTTTGTTAATTTATTTTATCGATAGGTTACAAAATATCTATAGCAACTTTTAAAAACTATATAATATAATCGTTGTATTTTTATCTTTTATTTTCGAAAAAGTTTTTTTATCGTGATAAAATAGTTGTTATGAGAATTTTTCTACGCTCTTTATTAGTTATTACTTTATTATTCTTACAGATTAGTTCTGTAACAGCAAAAGAATCAAATATTGAGCATGTCGATAGTAATGAACTTTTTGAAGAAGTTGTTTTATCAACTCCGCAGGAAGAACTTGCGGAAGCTGATAATAAAAATAATGTGCAAGCTGTATCTGCACAAGAATATACAATTGGCGAACCTTCTTTAAGAGACAAGCTAAAAAATGTATATAATTTGGAAGTGGATGCCTATGACAGACCGGAATATCTTTTTAGAGAAGTCTTAACTCATAATTGCAAAGAAGAGTCTAAAATGGATAATTGGCATGTTTGGGGTGCTTATAATGCATATACAAGCATGAATTTATCAAGTGACGGCGGTGTGCAGGGAGAATACGTTTCTAACGCATTAAATCTTGGTTTTGACGGATTTCTTAAAAATAATAACGGAGATTTCAGGGTAATGGTAGGTTTTCCTATCAATTCCAGAAGAAATTATGTTCAAACTTTATTTTCTGATGTTTATATCGCATCAAATAAGATTCCTCATCACAGAATCCAGATTGGACATTTTAGACCTCAAATCGGTATGGAAGGAGGAAGCAGCGCTTATACTCTTGCATTTCTCGGACGTTCGCAAATAGCAAGGAACTTTGGAACAGCACGAAGACTTGGTGCAAGAATAAAAGGAGATTACAGTTATCTTGATTATGATTTTGGTGTATACAGCTCCGATATATTTTTTCAAGAGTTTTTCCCCGGTGCTGAATTTGTAGGTTGGATGAATGTAAAACCATTTGCTAAAAAAAAGGATAAGTATGGTAATCTTAAAATCGGCGGAGGTATAGACGGCGGACACCGAGATGATAATTTTTTTGTAACCGGTGCTTATATAGGGTATGAATACAAGAAGTTTTCAGCAGAGTTTGAGTGGGCGCATGCAAGCGGATATAACGGATACTATGGACACTCCAGAAAGCATGCATCAGGTTTTTATACGACAATCGGATACATGTTGACGAAAAAACTTCAAATACTGGCATGTTATGATCAATTTGATCCGGATAGAAACATTGCAGGTAATAACAAAAGAGAGTACACATTGGGGTTAAATTATTTTATAAAAGGTCAAGCACTAAGAGTTATTCTAAACTATGCATTCTGTCAGAATGATAATGCAAAAGATTCGCACAGAATAATGCTTGGAACACAAATATTAATTTAAGTTAAGTTTTTGCAAAAAGTTTTTTAAATGTTAATATAAGATTAGAGATTGAACAAATTAATATATTGGGGAAGAGATTAAAAAGACGGTAACTTTATTATAGTTGCTACAGGTTAGTATATGCAAAGGGAAGAAAATGAATTATCATAATATTACAAAAGACGATATGTTGAATGGTGACGGTTTGAGAGTTGTTCTGTGGGTTGCAGGGTGTACTCATCATTGTCATAATTGTCAAAATCCTATTACATGGGATGTAACAGGCGGAATTCCTTTTGATGAGCAAGCGGAAAATGAATTATTTGAAGATTTAAATAAACCATATATAGAGGGGATTACTTTCTCAGGCGGAGATCCTTTGCATCCGTTTAACAGAGAGGAAGTATTCAGGTTAATTAAAAGGATACGTCAAGAACTTCCCGAGAAAAATATTTGGTTATATACAGGTTTTTTGTGGGAAGAGATTAAAGATATTCCTGAAATTGCAGATATTGATGTTATTGCAGAAGGTAAGTTTGTAGAGGAATTGCTTGATCCTAAATTACATTGGGTCGGCAGTTCTAATCAGAGAGTTATTGATGTAAAACCTTCTTTGGAAACGGGTAACGTTGTATTGCATGAAACTTAATTCAGAGGTACATGGTTCGGGAGTATTAGTCTAAAATATGGACTCCGCATCCTGAATTTACACCATAGTTGCTTGTTTCGTACCCGCTTCCAAATGGAGATATGAATGTTGTGTTTGAACTTCTTCCGTATGTAGGAATATTATAGTTGTTTTGATTAATTTGCGGAGTAAATCCTGTCATTTGTCCGCTAAAATAATCTTTTATTCCTCTAAGGACAGAAGTTTTGTAATCTTGTTTTGGTCTGGTTAAGATAGCATCCCTGACATTATCGTAACGAGTAGATATATCTCCTTGTTGGACAGCGCCGAATGCCAGTGTTTCTAAACGTTCTAAGCGCATCAAGTCGCTGTCTTTGGTAAAATTTTTATTCATAGCGTACCTCTCAAGTTCATTTATATCAGAAAATCTTGAAGTATTCCGTTTTACAAATCTATGGCGGGGAATATAATCTCCTCCGTAATATGCGCCATAATACGGGTTATAGTACGGTGTTTGTGTGACATAAGTTCTCGATGCAAAAACAGGCATGGAAATAATTAATAATAAAAATAAAACGACAATACGATTCATGGAATCCTCCTTAGCATGTTTATTAAATACTTAAAAAAGGATTTTAGTATTAGTCTATATGACAATATGCTTGGGTAATAAGAATGGATAATATAAAATTTAAAGACAATACGAATTACAATCAAACTCATTTAGCTAAGGACTTATAAATGAAAATAAAACATATATTAAGTTTTGTTAACTAAATAAGCAATTTTAAGGTTCGTATTGTTTTTATATATACATAAGGGAAATTTTAAGTAAGATAATAGGAGATTTTTAGAGATGGCAAATTTAAAAACAATTGGCTTAATTGCAACTTTAGCACTTGGTGCAGCAGGCTTTACAGCATGCAGCGGCGGTAAAAAAGCAGAAGAAAAACCTGTAACAGAAGCAAAGCAGGACACTGTTCCGAAACAAAAGAAAGAAAATATTACTGTTATGCCTCCATTAACAATGGTTGACACTAATTTAGATACTCTGGTATTTAATTCAAAAGCTGACAGCATAGAATACAGAAAATACGACGGAATAGCTTTTGATAATTTTTCAAGAATTACAACCAGAGATAAGGAAGTTAGTGACAGCATTTTGAGCGCAACAAAAAATGAGGCTGACAGTATTTATGAATCAGAACGCAAAGAATACGAACCCAAGATAGATAAAATCATAGAAAAATATAAAGCTGTTTCAGAGGCGCTTGAACAATCGTATAAAGACGGAAAAATTACATTTGCTAAACTAGAAGCAGAAAAGAAAGCGATTGAAGAAAAAGAAAATGCAGAAATCGGAGCAGTCTATTCAAAATATACAAAAGGTTCTTACGCAAATAGAGCGTACGATGCTTTATTCAATTTGGAATCAAGAAGACATGAAAAAGTGGACTCTGAAGCTTATGCAAAATATGAACAAGACAGGGCTGAGATGAGAGCAAAATACTGTAAAGAAGTTCGTCCTTATGTTTCTCCGGTTAAAGAGCCTGCTAAACCAAGTTTTGTAAAAGGTATGGAAATAGACGGAGTTAAAGTTAAATGGAAATCTAAAGAAGACAGTATTGCTGCTAATAACTATATGAGCAGATTAAATGAAAAAGAGGAAAAAGCTAACGCTAAAATCTACGAACAACAGCAAAAACTGGAACAGCAAAAGGGTGAAATTGAGTGTCAAATTGATCAATTAGAATATGAAGCAAGTACTCTGTATAAACAAGGCAAAAAACAAGCTGCAATTAATAAAGAAGCTCAAATAGAAAAGTTGGAACAAAAAATAGATCAGCTTGATATAAAAATTGGTGAGTTGGATGAGCAATGCCAATATGAACTCATAAGTATTGATACAATTAATAAGCATTCTGTTCAAAAATTTGATAAAAATTACAAAAGTATGAAATGGAGATTCTAAAATAGATTCAATTTTTTACAAAAATAGAATAAATGCGTTCAATTAAAAATAGATATACGAGTCTGCGGAAAAATTCATAATTTTTCCGCAGACTCGTTGCTGTGTATATCAAATAATTAGTTCCACAAATGCAACAAATAA
>CAMORE010000123.1 GCA_946623365.1 uncultured Acinetobacter sp. | reverse complement strand
TGATCTTGAAGCTCTATATAATAATCATCTTTGAATAACTCTTTGTATCTCTTGGCAGTTTCGTATGCAGCATCTTTTTCATCTTTCAAAAAGTGCTGTAAGACTTCTCCTCCTAAGCAAGCAGAAGCACATATCAAGCCTTCATGATGCTCTTTTAAAAGTTCAAAATTGATTCTGGGTTTGTAATAAAAACCTTCACACCACGCTGTAGAAACAAGTTTAATTAAATTTTTGTACCCTTTATCATCCTTTGCAATTAATATTAAGTGGTAAAGCGGATTATTTCCCGAATCATGAACATGGATATCTCCGGTATGAACATAAAATTCACACCCGATTAACGGATTAATATTATTTTTTTCTGCAAGTTCATAGAATTCAACAGCAGAATACATAACACCATGGTCGGTTATGGCAATTCCGGGGAGGCCGTTATCAGCAGCATACTTAACTAAATCCCCTACCCTAATCATTCCGTCTAATAAGGAATACTCTGTGTGAATGTGAAGTGGAATAAACTTTGACATGATTTAATTATATCATAAAAACATATATTACATTTTAGATTCTAACAAAGAATCGACAACCTCTCTAAAAGCACCCTCTCCGCCTCTGACGTCGGTTATTTGGATACCTTTAATATTTTTAATCTTTTTTACAGCATCCGGAACTGTAATTCTATATTTTACATAGCTTAATGTATCATAATCATTTATATCATCACCGATATATAAATATTCATCTTCTGACAGATTATATTTTTCCACAATTGATTTAATAACATCAATTTTGATTCTTATATCCTGATGCACTTCATCAATTTTAAATACTTCACATATTTTATCTATTGCAGAGTTTTTTTCTCCGGATACAATACCTACTTTATACCCATTTTTTTTCAGGATACTAAATCCCATAATATCCTTAAAATTAACTTTTCTGGACATATTGCCGTTTGCATCTATATATACGCAATTATCCGTACAAATTCCATCAAAATCGGTTATAACAAATTTTATTGTATTCGGAAGTCTTAGCGCCATATTTTACCTATTTATTAACCTATTTTACTCTGCGTAATTTTTCTATAATAGGTAATTCTCGTTCATATACAACTTTTTTCCCATCTCCAAGCAGTTCCGGAGTTTGCCTAATATCTCGAACCATATGATATAAACCTGCTGTTTCCAGACTTGCCGCTTGATCAGAACCCCAATTTGTTCTGTCAACGGTTATGTGGCGTTCTACTGCACAAGCTCCGAGAGCTACTGCAAGTACAGATGGTGTTATCCCTCTTTCATGTCCTGAATAACCTATCGGGCAGGAAAACTCTTTTCTCAAAGTTTCTATTACTCTTAAATTCATTTCATCTGCATTAGAAGGATACGTTGACGTACAGTGCATAATTACTAAATCATCTTCACCTAATATATTAACAGCATGCCTTATTTGTTCCATAGTACTCATGCCGGTTGACAATATTATTGGTCTGCCTTTTGATTTTGTATATTTTAATAAATTATCATCAGTAAGCGATGCTGATGCTATTTTATAACAAGGAGGATTGAACTCTTCTATAAAATCTACAGAGTTTTCGTCCCAACATGATGCAAACCACATAATATTTTTGGATTTACAATAATTGTCAATTTCTTTGTATTCTTTATGTCCGAATTCTAAGCCTCTTTTTAAATCACCGTTAGTATTTCCAAAAACACTTGTTCTTTCTTTTGAAAGCTCCTCCTGCGTGTACACAATATCGATTGTGCGTTTCTGAAACTTAACTGCATCACACCCTGTCGTTACAGCTATATCTATCATTTTTTTTGCAAGTTCAACAGAACCGTTATGGTTAATACCGATTTCTGCTATTATAAAGCATGGAAAATGCTCCCCTATTTTTCTGTTACCTATTTTGACACTTCTAGTCATTAACAAACACCCCTATTAATTCGCAGTTAAAACTTCACTGGTTTTATAAATATTTTTTATACAGAGCATAGTCATCAGGATCAACACTGTGGGCAGAAGGCTCTTGTTTTTGTTCTTGACTAACTGTCTCATCATTATTTGGCGTAAAAAGTTTGTCTATTATACCATCAGAGCTTTCTTCGTATATCTCTGATATTTGAAAATCATCAGTAACTTCATTCATTTCATCTGTAGATTTTTCGACAGATTCATTAGATTTGAACTTACCTGAAGCATGCGTAAAACCAATATTTGGGAATTCAATTTTAGGAATCTCTATTTTAGGAATTCTTATATTAGGAATTTCTATTTTTGAGAATTGGCTTTCATCCAGATTAACAGGAGGATAGGTCCCTAAATCTTTAATTAAATGTATGCCGTTTGCAGAAGCCCCAAGCAGCATTCTTTTTCCGTCCAGCTCAACTATATGTAACGTTTTATTACTGCCCAATGGAGTCGAAGACACAACAGAAACTCTTGAAGCATCCTGTTCTCCAATTTGTTTCTTTAATGTTTTTATACCTACTTTATTCAATCTTGCATAAATGATGCCTGTAGCGTATATAAGCAAGATAACAAAAATCAAAGAAAAAATAACAGATAATATATTTGGTTCTTGACCTATAGCTTGAGATGCCGTTGATAAAGATTTTGCGGAAGTTTCTGTAGTTGAAATTGAAGATGCTTGAGCAGCTGCTAAAGGTTCGGGTAAATCCGGCAGCACATCAAATTTTTCTGTAGCACACACTGTTATGGCATTAATCCATAAAAAAGCTCCCAAAAACAAACCTAAAATCTTTTTCATTTCACTTACCTATTTATTTGGTATAATTATAACATAAAAAAATTTATGGGCAAAATAGCAGGGAAAATATTAAAAAATCTTTGCAAAACGTTACGTTTATAATAAAGGTTAGGAGTATGATGAATTTTTACAGCCAAGTTTTTACTGGAAATGCAATAATTTTAATTGCTGCACTAAATATTGTTGTACTTTTAATCTTGATATCACTACTTATAATGGCAAGAATGACAGATAAACAGTGGTTTAAAATTAATGACTATCTGGGTAAAGTAACAAAAACCATTAATTCTATAAGATACGGCGATCTGACAAAAAAGATTGAAAAAATAGAGATTCCTAATTCTGAAGCACTTTCTGAAAGTTTAAACAGAATGATTGAAACTTTATATGACAGAGAAAAAATGGTTAATGAGTATCAGTCAGAATTGCACAGACAGAATAAGCTGTTGGAAGCGGTTTTAAACTCTTTGTCAGACGGTTTAATCATAATTGATGAAAACAGCAGAATTTTACGGGTAACACCAAAAATTTGTGATTGGTTTAAAGAGAGCGGTGATAACCTTATCGGAACAGGATTAAACGACTATATAGAACCGCCTCAAAATAAAAAATTTGAGACATTAAATGAATCTGATGTATTAATTTTAAATGATAAGTCATCAAATTTTATCGGTACTTCTATTGAACTTAAAATGGAAGATAAGAAAAAGAGGTATGTCATAATTATTAGAAATGTAACCGATCAAAAAGAACTTGAAAATTTAAAAGATGACTTTGTAGCAACGCTTACTCATGACTTAAAAGTCCCTATTATTGCAGAAACAAATATGCTTGAGCTATTTTTAAATGAAAGTTTCGGAAAAGTAACAGAAAAGCAAGAAATTGCTCTGAGAAATATGCAGGCATCAAATAAGGAATTATTAGATCTTGTACAAATAGTATTGGAAACATATAAGTTTAGAAGCCAAACAATACGGCTATATAGAGAGAATATCATGCTCAAAGGCTTTATTGAGGAAATTATCACAGAAATGTATCCGATTGCGAATAAAACTAAAAATGAGCTTATTTTTAATCACCCGAGAGATATAAGAGTATTAGCAGACAGGATTCAATTGAAACGTGTGATAAAAAATCTTATACAAAATGCAATATCATACGGTGAACAGTATTCTCCGATAGAAATAACTATAGGTGAAATTCCGAAGTATATAATTATTAAAGTTAAAGACTATGGTAAAGGAATATCTCAATCCGATATAAATAAAATTTTTAATAAGTATTACTCAGCTGCTAAAAAATTCAGAAAAATCGGCACAGGCTTAGGTTTATACTTGGCATTTCAAATTGCAAGAGCACATGGAGGAGATTTGACTGTAGAGAGTGAAGAAGGAAAATATACAGAATTTTGTATTAAACTCCCTGCCGGAGCAAATGAAAATTTATATTATGGAGAATAGATTATATAGGAGGAATTATGATTACAAGAGGAATAAGAGGGGCCATAACAGTTGAAAATAATACTTCTGAGGCTATAGGAGCAGCCACTATTAAACTTCTAAGAAAAATGGTTGAAAAAAATAACATAGAAATCGATTCCATTTCACATGTATTATTCACCTTAACAAAAGATTTGAATGCAGATTTCCCTGCAAAATATGCCAGAATAAATCTTAAATGGAAAGATGTTCCGATGATGTGTTATAACGAATTAGCAGTTCCTACGGGATTGGCAAAATGCCTTAGAGTACTGATTGTAGTTAATTGCAGTGAAACTTTTGAACCGGAATTTGTATACTTAGACGGAGCGGAATATTTAAGAAAATGATAAAAGTACTTATTGTTGATGACCAAGCCGGATGGATAACATTTCACAAAAACGCTGTTTATAAAGTTTTGGGCGAAGATGTTACAGTGGATACCGCTTCTTGCGCACAAGAAGGATATGCAAAATTACTGGAGAATTCTAAAAAACAGTATGACTTTCTTCTTACCGATATGCAAATGGAAAGTGATTATGCGCCCAAAATGGCAGGTGAATGGTTAATTGAACAAGCAAAAACAATACAATCATGTTATAAGACAAAGATTATTATAATATCCGCCTCACCCGGTATAAAGAATATAGCTGAACATTACAATGTATTTTATATCTCTAAATCTAACGCATCAGTATCTGTTGAACC
>CAMORE010000122.1 GCA_946623365.1 uncultured Acinetobacter sp. | reverse complement strand
ACAAACGGCGGGCCGTTTTTAATTTCAAATAAAATATTATCGGCAACTACTTTTAATTCTTCCGGAGATTTACCTTCTTTCTTCTGGTGCATAAATTCTTGGCATAAAGGTTCGATAGCAGAATCTTTTTTTGCTTTAAAATTACGAAGCTCTGTTGCAACAAGTCTTTTTTGAAGGTTCAGCTCTATTTCTGCGGAATATTTTTTTACTTGAACTTCTTTAACGGCTTCTGCGGCAGCTTTCCCGCCATATGCTAAAGCTGAAACACCGGCTATACCAAAAAATAAATTTTTAAACTGTGGGTTTTTCGGATTCATGAGCCAGTCATAGAAGAAGGATAAATAATCATTTACATGAGAAAAATATGTTATTTTATTTCTTCCCGAACCGCCTATTGTAGGATTAACTTTTTCTGTTGCTTGATTCATTGAGTCCTTTATATGCTTTATAAACTCTTCCTTTTCTTGTTGCGGTAATTGCATTTTATTGACTGCCTTCTCGACTTCATCAGGTTTTGCATAAATAGATTCGAGCATATTTTCCAAAAGATATTTATATGCTTTCTTCCCTGATAAAATTTCACCGTTATTACCTTCCAGATGATTTATCGGTTTACCTGAGTTGAATTCATCTATGATTAAATCTATTCCGGTTTTTGTATTGTTTATTCCTTTTTTTATGAATTCATCACTTTTTCTGATATTTCTTACTGCAAAATATCCTAAACCAAGTATGGACAGAAGTGTAACTCCTCCCAATATATATAAATTTTTATCTTTTTGTGTTTTAGATTCATTGTTTTTGTCGTCTTTACTTAAAAATTGTACTTTTCTATTTTGAATAGAAGTACCTTCTCCCTTAAAACTTAATTCTTCGGAAAATATTTTTGCTTTTGATGAAAGCATACTTCTAATAATTTGTAATTTTCCTGAAAAACTTTGTGTTTCAACAGCAATCAGGTTTTCTTGAAGATTTTTTTGTATATCCGCTTCTTGATTTTTTACCCATACTTCTTTAAAACCGTCTATAAATATTTTACCCATAAAAGCCATTGCACCAAGAGTTATTACACCCAGTGAAGCTAATATTGTTTTTCTGTTTGGCGATTGAATCATTGAAAAAATACTTTGATGAATTTCATTATTAATGCAGTGATTTCTTGTAATTCCGGGAAGCAAGTACTCTTTTGTCGATTCGAGTTTTCCTTTTGAAAACTTTTTCATCATAGCTGTAAAACCGCCTAATAAACCCATTACGCCAACAGTGACTCCGCAAATAGGAATAATCGGATTTATACTTTTTTTATCTCTTTCCTTAAGTTTTTCAGGTAATTCAATATGATTTTTGGATATAACAAGTGAATCATAGGTTTCATCCAATGACAGATTAGGGTCTTTTACATACGAATTTACAATAACTCCTTCTTTTACAAAGTAGTCATTTCTTTTTTGAGTATTTGTCATGTTTTTTTGATGTCTTGAACTTTCAAGATCCTGATTTATTTTCTGAATCATTTTTATGCTTCCCCAATATCTTTTGAATAAAAGATTTTAGTCTGAATATCTTTTTATCTTCGTCTATTTTTGTTTCATCATCTTTAGTATTATTGCGCTTAAATATTTTAAACAATCCGTCAAATTTTGATTTTATTATACTTACAAATTCTGAAACTTTTTTTTCTATAAAAGCTTTTGCTTCCCCGAAAATAGCATTTAGTTTATCTTGAATATCAATAAATTTTTCTCTGATTTGTGCAAATTTTTCTCCAATATTAGAGATAAAATTTGCAGCTGTATTAATAATAGGGACGATAATAGTATTTATGATTAAAGCAGCCGGTTTAAGAGGTAAAGACTTTTGAATCTGCAAAGCAAAATTTGCCAATTTTTCTGCCATACGCATAAGATTCTGCTCAAAGTTTTTTAAATTTTCAGCTCTGTGTAAAAGGGTTTGTTCGTGCATTTTCTGTTGAGCTTCTCTTGCTCTCATCATTGCTCCAATCATTGCGCACTCATGATAGCTCATTTCACCTGCTTTTTGCGGGCGTTCGCCAACTCTGCCTCCTCCGCTGCCCATTCCGGAACAAATAGGACAAGCTCCGGGAATCGTACCATGCGGACATAATCCGGTTTTATTCATGTTATTAACGCTTTGCAAAGGATTAGACAATAAAAAAATTCCTCTCTTACGACTCCCGCAACAGAAGAATATCCTTGTCTGAGTTTTAACTCGAAACTCGACATCTATCGGGTAAAATAAATATTAGCTTTATTTACCCCTCACAGGTATTCCGGCTTTGACGGCTGCGGTACAGTCGGGGACTTTCACCCCTTGTTTCCCTTATTAAATTTATATGCTTATTTTAAAATATACAGATTTAAATGTAAATAGATTATCAATACAGAGTATGTGAACTTGTATAAATGTAGAGCAATATATAAATTCCGATGTTAAGTGTGATATATTTGTATAATGTAAAGATTAAGTTTTTTGAGGTTCCTTTAATACAGCACCTTTTAAAACTAAAGTGTCTTTGTTATAACAAGCATTCTTTACTCTAATATAACAAGGTTCTATTAAAACTTCAGCTTCTGTCATTTCTCCGTCAGAATGACTCCAAAGACTGCATAAATCACTAATATAGGCGCGCTCTACTCCTTCATCTAATGTTAGTTCCCACTTAATATTTTTTTTCATAAATTCATATGGTTTTATTGCAGTTGACAGGAATCCTGCTTGTTTAATTATAGGGTGTTCTGTATTAAAGTAATTTAATATTTCTTTTCTAAGTTCGGGTCTGTATTTTGCCCGTCCCAATAAAGTAGATATACTAATACCATTATGGAAGGTCTGAGCAAATATTTTTTCGCTGTCATCTCTCCATAAAGGGATTAGTTTATCTTTTTTACCGGATTTTAAAAACCCTTTTTTTATATCTGAAACGACATTTTCTAAAGAATATACTTTCCAAAATTTTTTAATAGGGTTTAATGACTTTTTTAAATTCTGTAATAACTCTTCAGGTGACAAATTGATATCTTCTACGGCATTTACGATTGAAAATAATATCTTGCTTTCTTCTTGTTTATCTTCACCAAATTTTGCTCCGTCAGAAAGCAATATAGAGCTTAATTTTTCTTTCTGTTTTATTACGTATTCTTTTGTTAATGTTTTATTTTGTTTTGAATTATTAATATCTGATAATATATCTTTAATACGCAGCATTGTATTAATTGCCTGACTGTAAAAATCGTGTTTATATTTATTAACCGCATTTATAATTGAATCTCTGTCTTTGCTGCATACAGTCTGCATCAAAGATTGAACAACCAAGTCCCAAGTCTCATCATTAAAGTATTTTACTTGAGACGGAGCAAAACTGTTTGCATTAACATAAGCGTATAAAATGTCAGGATGTGTTTTCCAAAAATCAACATACTTGCAGTTATTCCTGTTAGCAATATCTGTTATTAATTTTATTTTTTGTTCTTCAGTTAAATGCTTCCATCCTTTAAAATAAGCATTTGAATTATTTTCACTCAGGTTAGGATTTTTTAAAACATAGTATTCTTTTTTATTCGATAATATAACATTTTCAAGCTTTTTATCTAAACCGCTTTTATAAGTATTTGTAGTTTTTATATTAGATAACATGCCGGAAATTAGATTTTTAATCTCAAATTCCGAAATAGTTTTAGATGATGTTTTAACAAAACAATCTGCGATAGAATTTGATTTAAAAGCAACAGATTTATTTGGTCTTCTATTATATAAATTATAGTAAGTTGGTATAGTATTTACTTGCATATAATAAGTAAAAACAATAAAAAAATTTTTTGCTATTATAATAAATATAAATAGTTAAGGTAAAAGGATTCTAAAAAATGTCGTTAACAAGTATAACAAAATCAGAAAGGCCTCATATATCATTTTTTGGATGCACAAATTCGGGAAAATCCTCTTTAGTCAATGGGATAACCAATCAAAATTTGGCAGTTGTATCAGATGTAAGAGGAACAACAACAGATCCGGTTGAAAAAGCTATGGAAATTTTGCCGCTCGGGCCTGTTGTTATTATTGATACGGCAGGCATAAACGACAAGGATAATTCACTTGGGAAACTTAGAATTCAAAAAACAAAACAAGTTCTGGATAAGACGGATATTGCTGTTCTTGTAATCGATTCAAGTATAGGGATTAAAGATGAAGATAAAGAATTAATAGAAGAGTTTAAAAAAAGAAAAATAAATTATTTAGTTGTATATAATAAATCTGATTTAATAAATACTATAAATATTGATAATAAAGATGATGTGCTTTATGTCAGTGCAAAAAACGGTGACGGAATAAATGAATTAAAGGAAAAGCTTGGGCATATCATTAATGAACACAGAAGAGAAGAAAAGTTTATTATACGTGATAAATTAAATGCAGGGGATGTTGTTATTCTGGTTATTCCGATAGATGAGTCTGCACCGAAAGGAAGAATAATTTTGCCTCAGCAAAATACTTTACGAGAAATATTGGATGCTCATGCAAGTGCGATTTGTTGTCAGACAGATGAACTTGAAAGTGTTTTGAAAGTCGTCAAGCCAAAATATGTAATTACAGATTCTCAGGTGTTTAATCAAGTTAAGTCCATTGTTCCTGAAAATATTATTTTAACTTCTTTTTCCATATTAATGGCTAATTATAAAGGAAGCCTAAACAAGTTATTAGATGGCGCAAATCAAATTTCAAAATTAAAAGACGGTGATACGGTATTGATATCAGAAGGGTGTACTCATCACAGACAATGTAATGATATCGGCACAGTTAAATTTCCTAAATGGATAAAAGATTTTTCCAAAAAAAACGTAAACTTTGAATTTACTCAAGGCGGAGAGTTTCCGCAGGATTTGTCAAAATATTCTCTTATCATTCATTGCGGCGGATGTATGCTAAATGAACAAGAAATGAAATCAAGAACTAAACGTGCTGTTGAACAAGGAATTCATATTGTGAATTACGGTATGGCAATTGCTTATATGAATGGAATTTTAGATAGAGCGCTTAAGATTTTTAAATAAAACAGCAAGAAGCAGGAAAATTATTTTATAGGCTATAAATTTTTTATATTAAACGGTAATACTTGCTCAATATGTGAATTATCGGTATTAAGGAGTTTTTCAGGTCTTTTTATATTTAAAAATTTTATTGATTTTATTATATCTTTTATACACAAAA
>CAMORE010000121.1 GCA_946623365.1 uncultured Acinetobacter sp. | reverse complement strand
GATATCATAGCATCTTTTTCCAATTCGCTTTTGTCTATCCAGTCATATTGTATATCTGCCACATAAACATCATTAAAGTTTGCATACACCGAAAGAGAAAAAAGCATGGCTAATAAAATTAAAAATATTTTTTTCATAAAATCTCCTTATAAAGAAGTATACCACACGAATATCGAAATAGTGTATAATCATTACGGAGAAACATTTTGTATCAAATAATCAGTGAATATCTTGAATATTTAGAACTTGAAAAAGGATTATCCCAAAATACGCTGGATGCCTATAGATATGATTTGGAAAATTTTAGTGATATTACAAGAGCGGAAGATATTAATACAGTAGACAGATTCTCAATTAACAAATATGTCAGAGAATTGAGAGAAAAAAAATATGCCCCGACAAGTGTTATAAGAAAAGTTGCTTCTCTAAGAGGTTTTTTTAAATGGGCATTCTCTGCAGGAATTATATCAAAAAATCCGGCTTCTACTCTTGAACAGCCCAAAATGCCGCAGAAACTTCCAAAAGTAATAACAGTAAAAGAAGTGGAAGAAATCTTGCATAACAAATTGAATCCCTTAGAACACGTTATAGTAGAATTGCTTTATAGCTGCGGACTTCGTGTATCGGAACTCGTTAATTTAAAAATAAATGATATTGATTTATCCTCAAAATATGTTCGTTGTTTTGGTAAAGGCTCTAAAGAAAGAATAATTCCAATGGGAGAAACCGCGAAAAACGTTATAAAAGAATATTTGCCGAGTCGTAATATGATTTTAAAGAAATACAATAAAGATACTAAAAAATTATTATTAAGAGAAGACGGAAGAATAATTACAAGACAAGATGTATATAAGTTTGTACACCAACAAGGAAAATTAATTAATAAGAATATTTCTCCGCATACTTTAAGACATAGCTTTGCAACCCACCTTCTTGAAAACGGTGCGGACTTAAGGATAGTTCAAGAACTGCTGGGACATAGCGATGTATCTACGACTCAGTTATATACCCATATCAGCAAAAAGAGATTAAAAGAGGTATATTTTTCTATTAATTCGGAATAATAATTTTGTAAAAAATAAACATATATTAAGAATTTGTAACATGTAAAAAACACCTATAATTACACAATAGTAAAGCGATTAAGCCGTCATCAGGAATATAAAAATTACAAAAAAACAAAATTATATATATACTCTACTAACTCTTTTTCTTATTTAAATATTTGTGATAAGATATTTATATACGTTGCTGTGGAGTCAGATAGTGCAAAATCTATCAAGAATATATAAAAATTTAATAATATCAGGTCTGGTATTGTCTGCCCTAACAATACCATGTTTGTTCTGCTCCGCAGAAGAATATTCTGATGATTTAAACGAGATGGATTCTATAGAAGAATCCGCATATGACTCCAGTACTGCATATATTAATGATATTGAAATTTTAGGTTCTAACATTATTAAATCCGACTATATTTTATCAAAGATGTCTCTTAAAAAAGGTGATTTATATGACAAAGATAAAATGCAGCAAGATTTAAAAACCATATACAAGTTAGGATATTTTACCGAAAGAATGAAAGCCGTACCTGTAAAGAATTCTAACGGCACAATATCATTAAAAATTATTGTAGAAGAAAACATTCCGGTAACTGATTTTACAATTGAAGGTAATACGGTAGTTTCTTCGGAAGAACTTATGCAATATCTTTTACCTTTGAAAGGTAAACCTCAAAATATTACAGCAATTAATCAGGCATTAGAAAAAATCAACCAGTGCTATTACGACAAAGGGTATATTTTATCAAAAATTGACTCCATATATGATGACCCCGACGGAACTCTTAATATAAGTATTACTGAAGGAAAAATAAACTCTATTTCCATTAAGGGCAACGAAAAAACAAAACAATACGTTATTGAACGTAACATAATGACTGAACCGGGGAGCGTATATAATGAAAACCAATTAAAACAAGATTTGGTCAGACTTTATTCTACTCAGGCGTTCAAAGATGTAAACAGAACAATAGAAGCCTCAGAGGATGATCCGGATAAATTTGATGTAACAATAGAACTTACGGAACAAAGGACTGCATCAGTCTCTGTCGGCGGCGGTCTTGATTCCGCAACCGGTGTTTTTGGTTCTTTAGGTATTACAGATAACAACTTTAGAGGCAGAAATCAAAGAATCTCACTCACCGGTATGGTAGGTTCAGGTGTTTTAATGAGTGATTCATCAATATTGAATAAAATTAATTATCAGGCAGAGATAAGCTTTTTTGAACCTCATTTCCTGAACGCAGATAATTCATTGATGAGCAAAATATACTACAGAGATTTAGGAAGTTATCAGATTCCTCTTGCGATGGAACGCAGAATCGGAATTGAAGGAACCCTTGCACATCGGTTAAAAACAAATAGACGTCTGTCTTCAACACTTACTATAGGCGGTGAATATATAGACTTAAGCGAGGGTGATTCTGCAAAAATCTCAAATCTGTTTAACGCTCATGGATTGAATATTGCAGATCGTGCAAAAGAACTTGAAGGCGGATTCTTCTTAAAAGTAGCACCTGGACTGTCTTATGATTCCAGAGATTCGGCAATAAATCCTCGTAACGGTGTTGTTGCATCAGTAAGATTTGAAGAAGCTTTTGGTTTGGATGGATTTAATAAGACTACCGGCAGGTTGTCCGGTATGGCAAAAAAATACATACCTATAGCTAAAAAATCGTCTTTTACCCTTACGGGTAGAGGCGGTTTGAAACTTCATGGTTCAAACATGCCTGAAGTTATGGCATATCGTTTAGGAGGTCCTTATACGGTAAGAGGATACAAAGTTAATGGCGTAGGTACAGGTACTTCATTTATTATGGGTTCAGCTGAACTTGCAACACCAATTCCGTTTGTTGACAGGTTAAAAGTTAACTTCTTACAAAACTTGAGACTTACATTCTGGGTTGATGCCGGTACTGTGTTTAATCCGACCATTTCCAGTACTTTGTTCGACAGACCAAACCATGCGATTACTGCAGGTATTGGTTTGAAGATAAATATGCCGGGTGTCGGGCCGTTATCTGTTGATTACGGTTTCCCTCTCACGAACCCAGGACCTAACGGAAATAGAAACGGATACTTTACATTTGGTGTAGGTGATATGATGTATTAGTTATGATATGGACAGGTGAACAAGTTAATAAGTGATTAAGTAAATATAAAATGTTGGATGTGACCCGACGAAAATAATTATAAGAAAGGAGTAGATATATGAAAGGAATAAAATTAGGACTTGCAGCTTTGGCAATTATTGCAGTAACGGGTATTGCAAATGCCGGTGGTGTCGGATATATAGACTACGCAAAAGTTATTGATAATTATGATTATGCAAAACAAGTAACAAAAGAAGTTGATGCAAAAGGGTTAGAAATGCAGCAATATCTTGTAGACAAAGAAAAAGAATACAAATCTCTGGATACGCCTTTAAAGAAACAAACATTTGAAGAAAGAGTATCTCAAGAATTTAAAACAAAAGAATCTGCTTATATGGCTTTAAGAGAAAAAAGAGAAAAAGAAGTCTATGACAGAATTCAAAATGCTGCAAAAGCTGTAATGGTTGAACAAAAATTAGATGCAATTATGGATATAAGAGGTGTTTTTGTTGGCGGAATGGATGTTACTGACAGTGTAATATCAAAACTTAAAATGTCCAAATAGTAAAAAGTAATAATATACCAAAAGAGGATTGCCATATGTATAACAAAAAAATGCAATATGTTATAAAATCAGTACCTACAGATGATAAACAAGGTTTGGAAGATTTGCTGAACCAGATGTCTGATGAAGGATGGGATTTGTATACTATGCACGAAGTTGAAACGGAATCCTCTTTTGATTTTAATTGTATTTTCATGCGTCCTAAGCAAGAAGAAGAGCAAACGGATTTGGATGATATTGTAAATATTACAAGCTTCAAGTACAGAATGGAAAAAATGCTGGCAGCTCCTTCAAGCCCATACGCTTCTTGTAAAGAAATTCAATTAAAAATCTCAAATCAAAAAGAAAGAATCAAAAAAATAAAATCCCAGTTAGAAAGTGATAATCTTTCTCCGGATGAAAAAAATCAATTAAATACACAAATGTCTGACGAATTAAGACAGTTAGACAGCTTAAAACAGACACTGGTAAACGAGATTTCTCCGGATACAATGTTTGCAACCATAAAAGAAGAAAAATTTGTTGTAAATCTTTCTGAAGAAATTTTGGAATTAATTTCAATGGAGGCAAACGACAATCTTCTTTCAGAAACAGTAAAAGTAAGACAAAAACTTGCAGATTCATTGGGATATGTAATTCCGCACATTCATTTTCATAACAGCGATGAGTTAAATCAAAATGAATTCAGTATTAAAATTCATGATATTGAGCTGTTTAGAACAGTTGTTTTCCCGGGTTATGCAGCATTTTACAAGGATGAACTTAAGGGATATAAGGTTACGGAAGATGATATCGTTTTATCGGATGAAATTACCGGAAAGAAACTTATATGGATTCCTCAACAAAAAGTTAAAGATTTCTGGGTGCATGGAATGAGTGCAGCTGAATACATTGGTAAAGCAATTGAAACTATAGCTATAGAAGAAGTTTCAGATATTATGGATTATAATGACGTAAATAAGTACGTCGAAAAAGTTATAGAAGTTAATTCTTTCCTTGTGGATAATATTTTACCTGACTTTTTAACAGCTTCTGATTTGAAGTATTTGTTAACTTGTTTAATTAGAGAACATGTTTCAGTTAAAAATATAGTTTACATTTTTGAGAAAATTAATGACTACGCAGGAGAACCGACTAAAGAAGACTTGTTGGACAAAGTAAGATTAGCATTATCAAAACATATTATAAAAGATTTGGCAGAAGACGGAGAGCTTAAAGTCATAGAATTTTCAGATGAGATTTTAGAGAAAATATATGCATTTTTCGCAGAAGACGAAGAAGAGTCAGTTGTAAGAATCGAAGCAAAAGATGTTGAAGATATTGCAGATAGGTTAATCAAATTTGCTAAATCAAAAAAAATTACAAATCCTGTTGTAGTTGTTCCGATGGATATTCGTCATATGATTTTTGTAATTTTGAGTGAATTTGTTCCTGATTTAACTGTTCTTGCACATGAAGAACTTGTATCAGAGTGTAATATTAAATTTGTCGGTAAAGTATAAGAATATTTTCCTGTTTTTCAGGGAAAAAGCTATTAATATAAGACAGGTTTAGTGTTTTTATACTATTTTTTATTGGGGGAAATTTATGGAATTAAATCAATATATAGAACACACTTTATTAAAACAAAATGCAAGTAAAAACGAAGTAAAAAAGCTTTTGGAAGAAGCTTTGCAATATAAATTTTTAGGAGTTTGCGTTAATCCTTG
>CAMORE010000120.1 GCA_946623365.1 uncultured Acinetobacter sp. | reverse complement strand
TTATCAAAGATACCTTCTCTGATAGCTGCTCTTAAAGTGTTTCTACCGATTCTTCCGAATCCGTTAATTGCTACGTTTACCATAATTTTTACTCCTTCTTATTAGTAAAACTTTCTCTTAACTTTTTAATCGTAATTAAAACAAAGGGGTAAATCAAGAGGTTTAAGAATTTGAATAATTAAAAAAACCTTAAGATTTTTGTTAAGATTTGTAAAAATGTTTTTCTATACCTAAAGTTTTGAAAAATTATGCCGATAAATAAAATACAGTAAGTTGTAATGTGCAAGAATCTCAGAGATAAAGGTATAAATGAACATAGATTTTTCAAAATTTTCTGAAAAAGTTCAAGCGAAGATAAAAGCAGCGCTCAATGATGAAGTAAGTCCCGATAGAATTGATGCTGACGAAATTAGGGCTATGAATTTATCAAAAGAAGTTCAAGCTGAACTAATGCGGCAGCTTGCAGGAAATCCCGGAATGATTGGCGACGGATTCTACGGAAAATCAGACAACGATTCTACATTTGTGTTTTACGATAAACCCAAAAACGGCAAGGTAGATTTATCAGATAAAGCAATTAATCATTACAAAAATAAATATCCGGACAAAGATATTTATGACGGCTTTATGCAAGACGGTGTGCTGTATTTTAGAGATTCCAACGGAGAAATTATAAAAGATAAAGACAACAACTATATTTCAGAAAAAATATTTACCTCATCTGCCCCTGCACCGTTTACCACTACAGAGGAAGTATCGCGAAACAACACAGAGGAGGACGATTTTGCCCACATTCCATTTACCCCTGCTGGGGAAGTACCTGCCGAAGGCAGGAATAGGGGGATACAATTCATAAATCCAGACGGAAGTATAAATGTTAAGAATCTTCACGAATATTTAAACAATCTTCCCGAAACAGACGAAAATTACACAAGTTTAATGAAAGATATTGAAGATGCTTCAAAAGAAGAATCATATTGGTCAATTACAAGAGATTTAAAGCTTCAAAAAACCAGATTCATAGAAATGTATGAAACAATAGGTAACGGAGAATTCGGAAAAGCAGCAGAGCTTATGTACGAATATTTTCAAGCTGATTGCAATGCTTTTGATGAAGAAGTCCTGTCAAAAATAAGGGGTGGTTTAGAAGTTATTACAGGTGCAAAGTGGGCAGGCCCTGCTTTGTATAAAGTCTTGTCATTTATGGCTAAACACGCTGATAACTTAGCCGGAAGAGATGAAAACGGAATCGGTTATGCTCAAAGACTTTTGGTCGGGGTTGATAACTTTGGTCAGGGACTTGGCGATTTTGTTTTTTCATCAGAAGGTCTTATGACAATGGGTGCAATTGCAACCGGAGAAGGATTATTGAACGCAGCTGCAAAAGGTACAGGTTTTGTCGGGAAAATCGCTTCAAAAGTAGCACCTTATATAGGAGCAGGTATTCATTCGGTATTTGCGGCACAAGGCGCAGAACTTGTTGCTGACGGAGTTGTAAAAGTTGCGACAGGCGAAAGTCTGGAGATTATAGCGGAAGGCGGTCAAGAAGTGGGGCATGGTTTTCCTTTGATTGCAGCGCCCGTACTAAAATTGACTTCAAAAGGTGTTGAAACCGCTAAAGCTAAAATCTCTAAAACTAAGCAAGAAAAATTTAGAGCGAAATGTAAAGAACAAGGATATACAGAAGACCAAATAAAAGAATTAGAAGCATATCAAAAAAGAGGATTGTATTTTGTTGATTTGATAAAAAGAGAAAAGTATAGAGAACATTATGGCTTAAAACCTGACAATCTCAAAGACAGACATAAAATCAATAAGCTTCGTAAACGTATGACAAAAGATTTGCAGGAATCACCAGAATACGTTGAACTCTATAAAGAACTTGATAGGATTTATGAAAAAGAAAAAGTTAAACAAAATCCTCAATATATGGATGATACTCATAGAACTCAAGAAAGAATCCAATACGTATTAGATAATTGTGACAAAGAAAATGCCAAAGCGCAACTGGAATTTATAAAATTTTTGGATGAGAATTGTCCTGATGATATTGATTCAAGCTGGGTGATTTATGAAAATTTTCCAAACTTAATGTATTCAGATAAAAGAATAAACAAGAACAGCATTGAAGCAAAAAAAGAGTTTTATGAACTTATAAAAGACGACCCTGATGTAGAACCGAGACAAAAACTGCGATTTTTAAGCGTGATAGATGAAAACAATATAGAATACGCAAAAACTATTTGGCCACATCTTCATAAATATTATAAAGAAAATATAAATGTCTCAGGCGGACATCCATTATGGTGTGATTCTAAAGAAATAGCCGATATTAAATTGGAAATATTTAATAAATATGGCAGTAATAGCATTAGTATGCTTAACAAACTGGATAAAAAGAACGTGAAAACCGCTAAAATACTGCTTGATGACCCTAATCTTGATGATACATCACGCTGGATGCTTATTGATGATAAAAAAATGATGTCAAAATATATAGAACTTAAAAAAGACCCCGAGGTTTTGGATTCCGATATAAATAAGCTCTTAATAAATAAGAAACCGGGTATGAACGGGATGACCGTAGTTTCATTCATAGAAGATCCAACATCATCGCTTAATGCATATAAATACCTTGCAAAAAAAGAAGGCTTCCCGAAAGAAAAATTGGGAGAAGTCGCAACGGAAGTTAACGAAAATGTCAAAGATTTAGCATATACTATGTTTGATAGAGAAGATTTCCCACCGGAACTCATGGCGCCGATTTTAAAAGAAGTGAAACAAAAAGGCGAGTTTCAAATGAGCTATTCCGATTTTGTTAACTTTCAAAAAGAAGAACATACAAAGCTTCAGCAGGCAGTTATGAGCTTAGTCAAAGATAAAGACTTTCCTCCGGAACAAATTATTCCGACAATCAGAGCTACAGCTAAAAGCACAATAGATTACGCTGTAGATTTATGCGCTAATTATAAAAAACATGAGCTTTTACCGCAACAGGTTCCTGTTGCAATATATTATAAAAACAGAATCTCGGTAGAAGAGTTTACAAAACTGAATCACAAAATGGGTAAAGAAGATGTATCAAAATTAACTCCCGATGAAACGTATTTTGCGGCAAAGTTTGTTGATATACTTGATGCAAAGAATTTAAACGAAGTTACTGCAGCAGGGAAAAAGAAGCTTCTAAGAAGTCTGGTTCAATCAAACGTAGAGCTTTTTGAACTTACTCCAACTTTAAGAGAACGTTTTCCGCTTCTTCCGGAAGACGGAAAACAGTATTGCGGTTTGATGCGTGCAACAGTTAAATCATTAGGTATCGAAACAAATCCTCTATCAAAAGCGGAAGTTGATAGGTTCTATGAATCAATGGACGGATTATCAGAATCGCTTGCGGAACTGAGCAACGAAGAATTTGCGGGACTAAAGATTTCGCAGGAATATTCAAGAGAAGAATTTATTGCAACTGTAAGGGAACAGCTGAAAGAACTTTCGCAGGCAGAAAAACAAAAAGTCTACGATTATTACGGCTTTGAAATCCATCGGGGAAAGGGTAAAAATAACCCCGTAAAATGGACTCTTACAGGTTATCCAGTTAATCTTAATAACGGAGCAAAGCTTGCAGAGATTACAGACCCGAATACAAAAGCCGTCGTAGAATCATTAAGAAGCGATGTAATTCGATTCTCGGAAAATAATCCAATAAGATGTCAAAATAAAACAATAGAAAAATTCTTGAACGAAGTAGTAAAAGCAATGCCTGAGATCCGTTCAATGATAGGAAGAGCGCAGCACGGAAATAACGGAACAAAGGGTGCGCATGATTTTGATGTTATGCAGCACTCTTTGAAAGTTATGCAAAAGATTACCCAAGACCCCAAGTTTAAAGAATTAAACGAATCAGACAAAAAAATTATGCTTCTTGCTTCCTTGCTTCACGATATTACAAAAGCTGAAGGAATCTCAGACCATACTCACGCAACTGAGGGCGGGTTTGATACATTCTATATTTGTAAGAAATTTAAACTCTCCGAAGATGAAGAACAGAAACTTTTTGATTTAACACGTCTGCACGAATGGCTTAACTTTGTTAACAAATCAGATTCTGAAGCACAATTAACACAAAGACTCCAATCAGTTGCATTTGACATGCAAAATGATAATTTGTTTGATATGGCTTTAATCTTTACCCACGCTGATTTAAAAGCTGTAAAAGCCGATGATTCATTCCATGACTCAAATATCGGAGCAACGAGAGCGGTGTTTGATGAGAACAATAATCGTATTTTTGCCCCCTCAGGGGTAAATGGAACAGGGGTAAATAGAACAGGGGTAAATGGAATGGGGGCAAATGGAATGGGGGCAGTAGGTACCCCCCTTCGTCCTTCGGACACTTCCCCCGCAAGGGGGGCAGATGCCTTCGGAGTTCGCAAAAGCCATGGGGAAACTGCAGATATTTATGCGGAACGGATTAGAGAATACATCCATGAACTGAGAAAAACTCGTCCGATTACTCCTACGACAGAAGTACCGACTATGTCAAAGATTAGAAGCCACCTGAAAGTAAATCCTGACGGAAGCACACAATTTAAAGGTGTATTTGTTGATAAAGACGGACTCGTCGTTATAAAAGTAAATGATGTTGAGGATTGGGAAGGAATCGGATTCCCGAAAGGAACAACAACCAAAGGAATTTTGGCAACTGTTGCTAATAAAGGTGAAGAAAAACACCAAGTTGAAACAGGTAACTTTAAACTTATGATGCATGGACTTGATTATCCGAACCAACTTGCAAGGTTTGACAGATTTTCCATGCCTGATTCGGAAGAGATGCTCTCGATTACATACGGGGAACGACTTGAAACGAAATGGAGGCTGTTCCGCCCGCAAGGTATAGGACTTGATATAGATTCTGACCACATTTATGGCGGCGGGGAAACAGATGCCGGCTCCGGCTGTGCTAAACTTGTAGAAGACTTTAAACGTGATTACATATTTGGGGGAGAGCGTGAAGGTGACAGGCGTTTCGTATCTGATTTGATAAAAAAGAAAGCCGGTATTGATGACGAAAAATATATTGAATGGTATGACTTCTTCAGAAATAAAAAATTGCACCAAATTCACGAAAATGATGCAAGATTTTTAATACAAACTTGTGCAGAGGGAATTCACTCAACAGTTAGACCCGGCGATAGAGCGTATGACGAATTTTACGGTTCTAACATAAAAAGAGTCAATTCAACTTGGACATATAGCGTTGACCCTAATGAAAAAATTGAAAATCCGCTTGAGTTTTTAAACAGAACCGAATTAACGGAAGGAGAAAAAGAAGCGGAACAAATCGGACGAGAAAAGTTTAAACCTGTAGCAGAGCGAATATCATTTTTACGTGAGTTTGCGCTTGACCCTGAGCACGATGTGCCTATGCTTATTTTAGGTGATTAAA
>CAMORE010000119.1 GCA_946623365.1 uncultured Acinetobacter sp. | reverse complement strand
AGGGTGGGTTAAGCCTTTAATAATCATTGTTTTAAGCATATTATCGCAGAGTGGCGAACCCACCAACATTAAACGAATTTTGACTTTTTAGTCACCCTCCTATATATATTTTAGGTAACTAGTATGTAGTTTCATAAATTAATTCTAAAGTATGTTGTCAAATTATAAATATTTTTATACAATGTGTTTGGTCTTTTATAGGTAAATTATTATTTACCTAATAGTCTTGTAAAATAGGAAGGAGAAAAAATGAAAGAAAATTTGAGAAAGTACTTAGTAGAATTTATTGGTACATTTTTCTTAGTATTTACCGTATTATCGGTAGTATTTTATGCAAATCCGGCAGTTATCGGACCAATTGCCATAGGTTTTGCTTTAATGGTATGCGTATATGCAGGCGGTCACATATCCGGAGGACATTATAACCCTGCTGTTTCCTTAGCTGCTGCAATTCGCGGTGCTTTAGAATGGAAACAAGTTATTCCGTACTGGATTTTTCAAGTTTTAGGCGGTGCTGCTGCCGTAGGCGTAATGTCTTTATTTGTTGTATTTCCTGATTTAGTACCGGCAGAGTTCAGCTTAAAAGAAATGATTGGCGGAGAATTTATCTTTACGTTCTTACTTTGCTATGTAGTATTACTTACCGCAACATCAAAGAGAACTGAGGGTAATTCATATTTCGGATTAGCAATTGGTTCTTCTGTAACCGTTGGTGCTTTTGCTGTAGGCGGAGCTTTGTGCTACGGTGCATTTAACCCTGCTGTTGCATCATCTTTATGGTTATTCCATACAATGCCTTGTACTGCCGTTTGTGTAACAATTATAACTAACCTTATTGCAGCTGTTTGTGCAGCTTTGGTATACAAGTTTGCAGAAGCAGAATAAATATCATTTATTAATTGTAAAAACACCGGGTCATGACCCGGTGTTTTTGCTATAATTGGGTTTAACCCCCGATGTTATTTATCTACTATTTACTAATCAATAGATTGGTTAATGGAACGTTTTAAATCTTCTGCTATATTATCAATATTCTTTACAAGTTCCAATAATTTATCTTCTGCTGTTCTTTGTGGCGGTCGGTATCTGTAATCTTCACCGGGTCTGGGTATAGAACCGGCTTGTCTTCGGATACCCTCTTGACTTCCTGATAGAATAAACTGCTCCTCTTTTCCATGACTTTTGAATTTGAAAATCAAATTACAGATTTTTTTATATGGGTCATTCAAATTTTCTTTTTGTATTTTTTGTTTTCCTTCATTAGCGGTATTTACACCATTTAAAGTAACGTACTCAATGTTTAAAATTTCATCCCGCCTAAATAAATTCAATATTTTATCAATAAAAGTTTTCGGCTTGTCCGCTTTTAAAAATTTATCAACTGCATCACTTTTGTATATTGCGTCATAAATTTGTCTTGGCATATCTTCCGGATTTTTAATATTTAAATATCTGGAATTAAATGATACACTACTCAAACTGTTAATTGAATTGTCCATATTTTATTCCTTTCGTTAATTTAAATTTTTTCATTTCATATATATTAACTCTCATAAAAATAAAATTTGCGCAAAAAATACAATATTTTAAGCTTTTGTAACAAATCTTAAAATATTAGCAATATTTTTTAAACGACGGTTTTTATAGATATATGAAGGCAAATAGTGTAAATAATATTTCTGCGGCAACGACAATTCAAATAAAACCTGTATCTTTTAGAAGCGAAGGAGCAGTTACTTGTTCTTCAAATGCAAATGACGAGTTTATCTCTCAAAATAAATCACAAAATAAAAAACTTTGGCTAATATTAGGCGGAATTACTTTTACAAGTTTAGCAGCATTTTTAACTCATAAAGCCGGATGGTGGGGAAAAAATAAAGAAGTTAAAGAACTCTCAAACACACTTGCGAAAGATTTTAAGAATATAAATGAAGCAAAAGAATTTTTTGAACAACTCGGAATAAATACAGAATTCAGAGATGTCACAAACAGTCATTTAGCACTATTAAACAGAATCAAAAACGACCTTTCAAAATTAAAAGAATATGGAGTTAAATTTGATAAGCCTGATACTATAACATTTTGTGACTGGTCTAAAAAATCCGAATACGAAGAACTGTTAAGACTGCGCGGAATCTCAATGGATGAATATAAACCTGATTATAATGCATTTTGTAAGGGAGATAACTTAGGACGCAATCATATATTTTTTAACAGTAAAAAAACTAATACAGACGTATTCAGACACGAAATGGGACATGCAAACCATCATCGAGGGCATGACAGCTACTGGGAAGCAAAAGGGATAACAAGTCATGATTTCGCGGATAAACAACTTGAGTTTTTGGGTCAGAACATTAAAGTGTACAGAGAAGGTCATGTTGAAAATCATGAATTAGATAATATTTTTCGTTTATATTTAAATAATGACACCGCTAGAAGTATTTTCCCGACATCAGACAGAGAAACGCGGTTTATTTATATAAACAAAATGTTGGAAGCAATGCAAAAAGAAACAGGATGTTATGCTCCGACAAAATTAGGCGAACAGGTTGCATACATTTTTGATGAGCTTGTAAAGGGAAATAAAACTTTCTCGGATGAAGTAATGCTGTATTATGATTTTGCAGGCGGTGCGAGAATTCCTAACAAACTCATTAACGGCATGACTTATGATAAATATATAGAATCCATTTACAATAATTCTGATTTATTACGAAAATTAAAAGAAAATGTCATAATAAGCAAGCTTTAGTTTTGTATAATATTTATCAGATTTTTGTGGAGTTTTACATTATGTACTCTTAAATAATCAATTCCCGCAAGGATTAAAGGATATGAAAGAGCAAGCGATAGAGAGTCTTTTAAATCGTTGTTATTTTCGTTTACTCCAAGCAAACTTTTACGTGAAATACCAATCATAACGGGGTATTCTAAATTAAAAAATTCTTCCGCTCTGTTTATTATTTCAAAATTATCTTCTTTTGTTTTGCCAAAACCTATTCCGGGGTCTATGATTATATTTTGAATTCCAAAGGATTTGGCATAATCCGTTTTTTGTTTAAGACTAAAATATATTTCTTCTATAACATCATTATAATGCGGGTTATCCTGCATATCTTGAGGAGTTCCTTTAGAATGCTGAATGATTACCGATGCTTTATGATTTCCTATTACTTCTGCAAGCTTTTTATCATAATCAAAGCCTGAAACATCATTTATTAAAGAAGCACCATTATCTAATACATATTCCGCAACAATTGAAGATCTGGTATCTATACTTATAGGAATACTTATGTTCTCTTTTTGTATAAAGCTTAAAACAGGCTTAAGCCTTTCTATTTGAGTTTCAGCATCAACACTTTCAGAATAAGGTCTTGTGCTTTCGGCACCGATATCTATAATATCCGCTCCGTCTTCAATAAGCTGTATCAAATGTTTTTGTGCGCTTTGAGGCTCATAATATTTTCCCCCGTCAGAAAATGAATCCGGCGTAATATTCAGAATTCCGGCAAGTTTTGTTTTTCGGCTTTTTGCGCTTATTAAATTATTTATTTTAGAACCCAATTCTCCGAGTTTAAAAGGCTGAAGTTTAAGTTTTTCACAAATCTTTTTTAATTGAGAAAAACTGCCTCCGATTATTGCATTGGATTTTTCAACCTTGCCTGTTATAACGTCTCTGTGTGTTGCACAATCTGCTCCGACAGATAGAGCTGTTTGCTTTAAAATATTTGCCTGCGCAGGTGTTAAATCAAAAATTTTAATATTTTTATATTTAAATTTATTTGATGCAAAAAACCGATATCCTTCATCAAAACCTATTTTTAGAAGTTCTTTTTCAATATTATCGGAAATAATTTCTTTAATAATAAAATCATTCATGCAAAAATTTTATCACAAAAAATAAACTTTATACGAATGTGATTTTGTTTCCTGCCTTGTGAGCAGGTGGGTGAGTGCCTGATCGGATCCGTTTCCCGCTGGCGATTTTTTATCGGCGGGTATACTTCAACTCGCTCGAGAGCTTACTCTCCCTTTTAGAAAAAATGTAGGAACAAAATAAACACCCGTATAAAGTAATAACATTATCTCATATTTTTTATATTAAGACAAGAATTATTTTCCCTGTGCAAAAACTTCCTCGCCCTGTTTACAAATTACATAAAACAGCGCAAAAGCCCCCTCGCCCTTCGGGAGAGGGTAGGAGTGAGGGGGCAAAATATAATATTTAAAACTCTTACCCTATCGGCGGGGTTTATTCTTATTAAATGTTATGCTAGAATATAAACAATAAGTGTTAGTTTAAATAATAAGGTGTTTATGAAGAGTTTTATAAGAGGGTTTATTGCATTATCTGCACTCGTTATTTTTTCATTGCAAACTTTTGCGGGAAGCGCTGATGATGTAAAGCAAAATATTATTAAACAAGCAAAATCAATGGGTGTAGAACCTGCAATTGTGTTAAGTATTGCTAAAACAGAATCAGGATTTAATCAAAACGCAAGAAGTGTAAGCGGTCATATAGGAGTTTTTCAACTTTCTCACCACACAGCAAAGCATATGGGACTTGATCCGTACAAACTGGAGGACAATATAAAAGGCGGAATAACTTATTACAAAAACATGTATGAGCGTTTTGGTTCAATGGAATTAGCAGTAGCGGCATTCAACGCCGGACCTGAATCGGTGAAACGCCACAATAATACTGTTCCGAAGCATTCACAAAACTTTGTATCAAGAATAATGGCGGATTATAAATATTATAAAGGAATCGGTATCTAAAAATAAAAATCAATACTGTGGTAAAATTTTTATTCTCTGCCTTTTTTCACCCTCAGGAAAACTGTATTTTTCCACACAACTTTTTAATAATTTCTGATTTATAAGTGATGCCATTCACAAATTCCCTTAAAAAAATAACCCCTAATATTTTAATAATAACATAAATGCGTATTTATATTTTCAAGAATTTGCTTGAAATTCTCATACTTTGTGTAATGTATTCCTTTTTTATCACAATATGCGGCAAGCCTTGATTTTGCATACAAAATATCCGCTTTATCAGATACACAATAATCTGAAACGCCATCTCCTATATATATAATTTTTCCATACTTATCTTTTAACGATTTTAATATTTCGCATTTACAAGTACCGGCATTATTTACACAGTTTGTACTTTTGTTTGGAAACGTTATTGTAAATTTACCGTCTGAAAACTCGCCATGATTCGATATTATTTTTATATTTTTAAGATTGTATTTTGCCAAAATTCTTTCGATAAAATAGTCAATCCCGTCACTAACAATATAAAAATCAATATTATGATTAGAAATATAATTATAAAATTCTTTAAAATATTTATCTATCTCTAAATCATTTTGTATAAAAACAGATATTAAATTTTCGGATAAATTAGGGATTAATTTAAACTCTTCGACTAAACACTCCTGAGAATCTATCTTTCCGTTAGCCCAATCCTCTTCAATCTTTTCCCAATCACC
>CAMORE010000118.1 GCA_946623365.1 uncultured Acinetobacter sp. | reverse complement strand
AATCCGTATCAGATAGTGTATAATACGGCGCATAACCAAATTGTTCATACATATCGTTTACTCTATCACGATAGGTGCTATCGACTATCTTAGAACCCGTCTTAGATTCCGTATACGGTATTTTCAAGCAAGGCTGATAAACAAGATTGCCGTCAACGTAGATTTTGAATGAGTTGAGGTCGATAGAACCATAACCGCCAAGTGCCATTATATTAAAATCGGTAATTGTTGTATAACTTACAAATTCAGTTGGAAGATTTGCCGTGTCATACAGTTGTCCGTTTTCTGTATAAATGTTTATACCTTGATAACCTGTTGAAGTGTTATATGTTGCCTCATATAAATATTTAATATTCTTTTGTAAAACACGATTCCTTGGAGAAGCAAAGATACCGTCTCCACCTAGCCTAAAATAGCTTGTAAAATAGAAATTGCCATTGATATTTCTCACTTGTGCATAAATACCTGTAGTATCGATATATTTCTGGTATAAAAACACTTGAGCGCCTGTTGGCAGGTCTTCAGTGATTTTAAAAGAGCCTGTAAATTTAATTTCAGTACCCGACAGGGAGGCATTGCCAATTAACATAGAATTATCAGAGGTTGTTGTCATAATCCCGTCACTTGTAACAGATAACCCCGTTTGACTGAAAGGCAAAGTCGGATTTGTATAAACTGTACCATCAGTGCTGGCAGTAAAATCTACGGGTTTAATTGTATCTATGCATGTTTTGTTTCCTGAGAATACTTCTACACCGTCAACAGTAATTGAGAACTGTTTGAGGTCGATAGAACCTTCCATTGGAAAACCATTATAATTTTTACCAATAAGATTAGGGAAAGAGCCATTATAGCATTTAAAGTTTTTCGCTGAAACAGCATCTATAATATAATTTTCGCCATCTGTGGATAATAATAATTGATATTCAGTCCCTGTGTATACAACTTTTACATAATAAGTAGTGTTTGCAGATAATACAGTTTCACCTATAGGTATAACATCCCAAGTGATTCCTGTATATGACAAATCGAAATGTATCCTACCATCCGTATTATACCAAAGTCTGGGCGCTTTACATTCAGATTCAGCAGAAGGAAGTGCTATAATATAATTTCTTCTCTCACCTATGGTACTTGTTGTAAATTTACATTTAATACTCCAAGAATTTGCTTTATATATTAATTCAGAAATACTAAGTGTCCTTAAATAATCATTTTCACTAAATCCACTGGCAATCCCATCTCTTGTAATAGTCGGACTGCCAACTATAGCAAATTTAGAGAGGTCGAAGGTGGAATTAAAGTATTTTTTTATAAACGGTAAAATATGACTATTTTCTGACACATTACCTGTTTCAACGCATTTAGAGTGGTTTAAATACTCTAGACTCACATTATTATCAACAGTATTTATAACTTGTTGGGACAATGACTGTATTTGATTAATTGCACGCTGTCCCTCTGTTTTTATAAAATCGATTACTTGGTGTCCGAGAGAATTAATACTATTTACTGCATTATTTTTTGCATTGTTAATTGTCTGCATTGCGTTATTAAATAGATTGGAAAAACTGTTAGATGCATCTGCATAAAACAATTCAAAATTTGTTTTTATAGATTTAACTAATTCTAAAATTTGAGAAGAATCATTAGCGCATCTAACAGCTATATTTTTACTATTTTCCAATTCATCAATTAAAAAAGGCTGAACATTTACTTCCAGCCTTAGATTTTCATCTTCCATATATAAGTTATTTTGAGTCATAATTAAATTCCCTCCGCCTTTTTTGGATAAACAGTAATCGTATTCAAACTTCCAAACTCACTTGTTCCAATTGTCAAAGTGTCTTCTCTTTGATTTTCCTCATCGCAGATTTTGATACCGTAGTAATATATTGCAAACGGCTCACTCTTTTTTACTGTTAATAAATCGGTAAAATTTCCGGTTAATCGGAATACAACATATGATTGATTATTACTGTTTACTACTAATTCATTTCCTATAGTTTTTCTGTTTTTATCTTTTATACAGAAATAAACTGAAAAATTTTTATTAGGGTTAAGCCCTCTAATGGTAATAAGCCCGCTATCCCCTTGTATCATAGACATATTACCGTCATTATCTATTTTAAATGCCATTTATACCTCCTTCATCCAATCCAAAATCTTTAACCGTCTGAAATAGACATTCTTTTATAAAAAGCTCGGTTGCAGACTTAATTTCTTGTAACGATTTTAAATATTCAATTGTTAATTGTTGAGAGAAATCCGGTGTTTTATACGTAATTACATCAACATTTTGCCCCATATCCAAACCTGCTTTAACAGGTAAAAGTAAATCTGATAAAAAATCTTTAACAGACCCGTCTTTCATTGTTACTTTTCTTCTTATCCACCCCAAAGATGTTTTAAAAAATTCTTTTTCAAATTGTTCTTGTTTTTGCTGTTCTTCTTCTTTTTCTGAAATTATATCTATTTTATTTTCATTTATAATATATCTGCTTTTGTTTTCTTCAAATTGCTTTACTGTGCAGATACCGGAGAACAGGCAGTCATCAGCATATTCGTAATCCGCATAATCATAGAGTTCATTATTTTTTACCCTGTAAAACATTAGTTACCTCCTTTTTGTGGGAAATATCTCATCCATTGAATAATTCCATGTGAAACTGAAATAATATCACCTTCTTTAACTTGATATTGTCCCGATATCATACTGTAAAAAGTGTTAGTACTTGCATAAGCGTGTCCGACTTTATTATTATTTATATATAATTCCGAAGTTCCTTCTAATGCGGCAATTGCAGTATGTATATATCCGTCTGCCGGTACTGTGTACGGGAGTGAATTTATACTCACACTTCTTGAATAATCCGGTGAAAGATCTTGAGAATCAAAATCGTTTCGTAATTGATTTATGTTTGATTCAAGTTCGGATATATTTTCGTTTTGTTCTGATAGAGTTGTATTAATATTGGCAATATTTGAATACATACTTGTTGATAAAACTGTTAAATCATTAGCACCTGATGTTATACGATTATCTAAATACTCAAAATTATTATTTATAACTTCTGAGGATGCTAATGAACCATATTGAATATTTGTTAAAGACACAATTACCCCCTTTCTTTTTTTATTAAGGTGTCATAAATTTTATCAATTTTTTTATTAATATCCGTTAGCTGATCCTTTAAAATGTCAAACTCTGATTTTGTTATATAAACCTTTGATACTTCCGAGAGAATTTCTCTGTGTGTATGTTCCAATTTTTCAGGAGTAACAAAAAGATTGTATTGAAAAATCACAGCCAAACTTAAAACCAGAAACGGTGTATATTTAAAGAAAATTTCTTTATCCATATGCGCCTCCTATAAAGCAGAACCGTACTTTGTAATAGATGAAATTGCCATCGGTATAATATCATTTGCAAAACTTCCCGAAGAAGCTGTGTTGGTACGGGTTGAATTTCCGCTGCTTGCACTTAGAGAATGTCCTTGCATATTATTTAATAAATTTGCACCGAGCATATAATAAGACAACAAATTAGATAACATTTGCGCTGTATTATTTTGTGAATCAGAGATTAAATTACCTATATAATCGGCTGTCGATAATACGTTTTGATTTACCAAGTTTTTATATAAATCTGCTGCTTGTGAAGAACGGATCATATTGCGTGCCGAAAGCGGACTAATTATATTATTTTCCAAACTTCTTTTAGTTTGCACGTTTAAATTTTTAGCAAAAGAATTGATTTTAGCTTGATTTGTTGCAGAATTTAAATTTGGTGTCAAATATTCATCCAACAACGAATCTATACTTTTATTTACAAAATTGTAAACTGAATTTAGTGCAGTATTATCCTGAAAGCCTGACACCGTCCCTGAATTATTTGTTCTGGAATAAGCATAAGGATTTGATGTTGTTGTATCGGAATATACTGTTTTTGATGTTGTAGAATTTGATTTACTTCCCATTTTAACTTCCTTTCTTTTTATTTGTACTTAACGTTATCCATTTCTATACTTTTTATACAAAAATCATCGCCGATATTTTTTGTTAAAAATGTAATTTGTAAGTTTCTAAAAAAAGCTGACGGCAATTTTTTTATTGAATTTATATTATTTGCAGGATAATATGAACTATCCCAATAATTTTTATCGAAATACAGGACATTTTTAACAGTTTTTCCCTTTATGTATTGTTTCTTTGAGGTAGAAGAATCATAATTTTTGGTATATTCTACATAAAAACTGTTTGAATAATTCATATCAAGAATAATCTTCGGAGAACTATTCATTATTTTAATGTTATTTTCTTTACCTAAATTTAATGGTGCACATTTATAAAATGCTTCTATAAATCCGCCGTCAAAGGTATCAGAAGAATACTCTTCATAAATTTTTTGACCCGCAGAATATAAAACTCCATTAATTACAGAAAAACAACTTATTTTTTGTGATTTCCTCTTTATCCAGCATTTATGCAAATAGTCATAAATAAGAATAGTCGAATAATTTTCATCAGAATTCGGTATTAAAAACCAAACTTCATTTCTGTCCTCTATTACGACAGAAAGCGTTTTTATTTTCTCTAAATCTGATAAAGCCAATCCCGATAATTCATCTTTTACGTTAATAGCAATATTTTCACCGAGCGTTTTATCTCCGTTAATGACTTGTTGAAAACTATGAATAGCTTTTTTGGTATTGTCATAAAAATACAATTCGGTTCCATGAAAAACTAATGCACGATAACCTGCACATCCGCCAGGCGAGTCCATTGTTTTTGAAAAAATTCCGTTTTCTTCCGCGATAAGACAAGACGAATCCTGATGAAATACAGCAAGTGTACCTAAATACGGATAAATAGCCGTAATATTTTTTACAAATTCTATGTAACCTGCTGACGTTGTAACTTCCGCATCAGACGTAGAAAAGTCATATATATTTTCTTGAACCGAATACCATAAAATATGATTTGAAAATATCCATAACCTGCCTGCAAAAACAACGACACCTAACCCCTTAACAGTTCTGCCTTCACTATCGGTAAGATTCATCATCTTAATCTCATCAAGAACTCCGTTTGTATAGTGATTGAGTTCAATAGACAAAAGCTCTTCTGAATTGGAAAAAACAAACAAATCAGACCATCCCTGGGTAACATCACAGGCTGAGGATTTTCCGGTTAAACTTAAACCAGAAACCTTTAATACAAGATTTTTAGTTTGAATATCATAAAGATAAATTTTTCCTTCTTCTGAATCTTCCGTATGAACAAAAAAATGAACAGCACGATTTTGAACACTTTCAAAAATATTAATTACTGTTTCTCCCTCAGGGATAGTATCACAGACAGCAGTATTACCCTTTGCGGTTCTGATTCCGACACCCGAATTTATACCTGTTGAATACAACTCAACATTCTGCATATCCGATGCCGTAACAACTGATGAGGAATAAACCGCAGATATTCGATTTATTCCTGAAAAATTGTTACAAATTAAAGATGTTTTTTGCATTTTACCTCCTTTCTATTAAATGCTTTTAATACATACGTTTCTAAAACTTGTGAATTTGTTACCTTTTATTAACAAATTCACGAAAAAATAAATTCAACTTTACAT
>CAMORE010000117.1 GCA_946623365.1 uncultured Acinetobacter sp. | reverse complement strand
AAAAACAAACAAAAATTGCTCATAATTATGAATTATTTCCATAAATGCAACAAAATATGTTTTTTGTTGCATTTTTGTAACTGATTGTTTGACATGTACAGCAATGACAAGACTTGTTTATTCTACTGTAACATTGTATATAGTTACATAGTTTTATCTCAGACAGTAGTGTCCCGAATGGGGAGAGTTAATAAGGGGTAAATAAGCAAAATAATATTGTAATTTTTGCTTTTGCTGTTTAGAAGAAAAATTTATAATTACTGTCCGATTATTGTTAACTTTTATTACAATAATTGTAAAGTTATGTAACAATTTTCTTATTTTATTAAAGTTTTTACTAATTTGTGCCGATAAATATAACAAAAGGGACAATTTACAAAAATAAGGAAAAGTGACTAATCATGGGAATGGATGCATCACAAGTTAGATTATTAGGTCTGACTGCCCGAAAAAATGATATCGGGCGGGAACTTCAGCATCTGTCTAATAATAAACAAATTCTGACAAGAGAGATGCAAAAAGTTTCTAAAGATTATCAAAATGCACTTTCCTCTAAAACAATAATGTGGTCAAATAATAAAGGTTTAACTTATACAGATATTACTTACGGAACTTTAATGCGCCCAGGTGCTGCAAATAATAATAACCCTGTATTGCTAACTGATGCAGCCGGTAAGATTGTATTAGATGAAAAATATAAACAATATGCAGAAATGCTTTCTCCTGACGGTAACCCCGGCGGAAAGTGGAATGGTGATACAAGACTGCAAATATTATCAGCGTTAACAGGTATTCCTGTTGAACAGTTTGAGACCGGTGATGCAACTGCCAAAGATGTTACTGATAAAAAAAGGACTCTGGATGAAGCAGAAAAAGCTATTACTGATTTTAAAAAGGATAAAACTCAAGATTTTAAAGCCAAAGATTTAGTACACACGTTCTTAAGCAGTTACGAAAATGACAGCACTTTAATTAATGCTTCTAATATTGCAAGTTATGCTTCTAAATTTGAAGCGGCTTTAATTCGTAAAAATTATTTTTCAACAGAAGCTGAAGAAAAAATTAAAAATATTATTGATCAGGATATAAGTGAAACAGGCTTCAATGCTAAGATGAACAAAAAATCTGATGATGAAAAAAATTCATACAAACTCAGTGATTTAGCTAATGATATTGCTAAAAATATTATATCTACTCTTACTGGGAATGATGCTGAAGATGCAAAATTGAATGTAATGTATGATAATAGAACAGGACAAGGAACAAAATCCGAGTACGACGCATTAGTAGCTGCAAGAGATGCTGCACAAAAAGAATATGATAGTGCGGTTGGGGTTGATGCTCAAGTATTTAACGGTACTCAAGATTTACAAATTCAATTCTATGACAGATTATTTGAAGCAATTGCTGAATTTGGATGGGTAAATGATAACGGAGTTGAAGATTCCGAGTACTTAAGCCAAATGCTTCAAAACAACAGCTATTATGTCACTACAATGACTAAAAATGATATGTATGATTCTACTCAGCCAAAAGGCGGTAAGAATAATCCGTTCTATTACGATACCGATATAGCATCTAACTTTGATAATATGTATATTGTCAATAATACTGCTGCAAGGGATGAAGCATTAGCAAAATATGAATATGAAAAAAGTTTGATAAACTCTAAAGAACAAAAAATTGATACCAGAATAAAAGATTTCGAAACAGAACAAGCTGCAATTCAAAAAATGATTGAAACCGATAAAACGTTTATAAATGATAATATTGATAGAACATTTGGTATTTTTGCTTAATATCATGTTTGTGATATCTTATAATTAAGGGTTTAGACGCAGATTTATTGTCTATATCCGCGAATAGGGGATATCTCAAAATGTTTGATTCATTATCTGATAAGTTACAGGATATTATAAAACGCACAGCAGGACAAAAAGAGCTTACGCAAGATAACATGCAGGATGCTTTGCGTGAAATCAGGCGTGCACTTTTAGAAGCTGATGTTAACTTAAGAGTCGTTAAAGCTTTTATCTCAAATATAAAAGATAAGGCTGAAGGAGAAAATGTATTAGCAGGTGTTAATCCGTCTCAGCAGCTTGTAAAAATTGTACATGATGAATTAATTGAACTCTTGGGTAAAGAAGTTAAGCCGCTTGATTATTCAGGACATCCGAATTTAATAATGATGCTCGGACTTCAAGGCAGCGGTAAAACAACATCATCCGCTAAGCTTGCCGTAAAATTAAAAAAAGAAGGGCGTAATCCTTTACTTGTTGCGTGTGATGTTTATCGTCCCGCTGCTATCACTCAGTTAAAATCTTTAGGTGAACAAATAGGTGTTAATGTATATTCGGAAGATGAATCTAAAGATGTTCAAGGTATTATTTCGAATGCCATTAATTATGCAAAAGATAACGGGTTTAATACTCTGATTCTTGATACGGCAGGTCGTTTGCAGATTGATACTGATATGATGGCAGAACTGTTATTAATAGACAGAGTGTTTAATCCTGCTGAAAAATTGCTTGTTATTGATTCTATGACAGGTCAGGAAGCTGTTAATGTAGCTGAAAATTTTGATGCTCAGCTTGGGGTAACCGGACTTGTTTTAACCAAACTTGATGGTGATTCAAGAGGCGGTGCTGCGTTAAGCGTTGTCTATTGTACTCAAAAACCTATTAAACTCACAGGAACAGGTGAAAAATTAAATGCATTGGAAGACTTCTATCCTGAGAGAATGGCTACCCGTATTTTGGGTATGGGCGATATTGTATCTCTTGTTGAAAGAGCACAGGAGGTATTCGACGAAAAATCCGCTCGAGAGATGGAAGAAAAAATGTCAAAAGCGGAATTTTCATTTAATGACTTTTTAAAAATGCAAAAACAAATGAAAATGTTCGGTTCAATGGATAATATATTGGGTATGATACCGGGGTTAGGTCTATCAAAAGATGACAGACAGAAGATTTCTCATGAAGGTGAAAAACAGTTTAAAAGAATTGAAGTCTTTATCCAAAGTATGACACCTGAAGAAAGAGAACATCCGGAGCTGATGAATAGCTCGCGAAAAAAAAGAATTGCAGCAGGTTCTGGAATTCCATTACACGATGTAAATTTATTTATAAGCCAATTTGATCAAATGCGTTCTATGATGAAAGGTTTTTCTGACGTTAAGAAAAATATGGGCAAATTAGCCGGAAAATTCGGAGCAGAAATGGGAGGTAAACTCTCTATGCATCAAATGATGAAAAATATGAGGCGATTCAAGTAAGAGTTGATAAGCGGTAAAATATGAGAAAGGAAAAAAGAAAGTGAGCAGGTGCACATGTGAAAAGGTGAGTATAATTATATGTAATATTCACTTAATCACCTGTTAACTTAATCACTCAATCACTCAAAAATATGAAACTAATAGCAGGACTAGGAAATATAGGAGCTAAATACACTTTTACAAGGCATAATGCAGGCTTTATGCTGATAGACAGTATTGCTCTAAATGCAAATCTCACTTTGAAAGAAAATTCAAGGCTAAAATGTTTTATGACAAAGTTCGTAAATAACAACGAAGAGTATTTATTAGTAAAACCTACAACTTTTATGAACCTTTCAGGAGAGGCTGTAAGAGCGGTTTCGGATTATTACAAGATTGATGTAAAAGATATTTTGGTTGTGTATGATGATTTATCTTTGGATTTAGGTAAAATCAGATTCAGACCTAACGGTTCAGATGGCGGTCATAACGGAATAAAATCCGTTATTCAGCATATGGGAACAAAAGATATTGCAAGGCTTAAAATAGGGATAGGACCTCAACCGTCTATTCCTTCAGAAGTTTTTGTTCTTCAGAATTTTTCAAAAGAAGAATTGGAAAAATTAAAAGAAACTTTATCAATTGCAAAAGAAGGAATTGCATGCTATTTTACAAGCGGTATACAAGAAGCTCAAAATAAATATAATTAGAATAAAATCCCCTATCGGGAGAATGTAAGAGGGTAACTTCCCTGTAAAGGAGTAAATATGAATACAGCAGAACAACTTGAACAAAGTGAAAAATACGAAGAAGCATATGCAGAATATAAAAAAATGCTGATGCATAAACCTGATGATGTTGATTTATTAACAAGAATGGCGCATGTAGCATTAATTATCGGAAATAAATCAGAAGCTAAACAGATTTATGCAAGAATATTAGAAGTCGATCCATCTAACATTATGGCTCATGAACAGTTACTGGATTTATTTGTTGATGAGGATAAATTCAAATATTATTTATTAAGGGGGAATATGCACGCACTGCAGCAGCAAATGAGTTATGCAAACAGTGATTACAAAAAAGCTATATCCCATGCAAAAGACGCTCAGGAAGCTTTACCTGCGAGATACCTTCATGCCGGTCTTTGTGAAGGTCAGGGAAAATATCAGGAAGCAATTGATGAATACTTAAGAATAGCGGAAGATGATGATAAAAATGCTATGGTATATGTAAAACTTGCTGAATTGTATGAAAAAACAGAAGGTATAATATCTGCAATCCAAACTCTTGAGCGCGGGAAAAGAGATAATGGTTTTACTGAATATGATGAAGTTTTAGCAGGCTTGTATATAAGGAATTCTCAACCTGAAAAAGCATTAGCAATTACAAAAAACGAACTTACAAAAGCACGTGCACTTTTTGATATGGGTGATAATGATAAAGGGTATGAAGTTCTTATGAGCGTAAAATCTAAATATGAACAGGAACATACTTTCCATTCTCTCCTTGCACAATACTATTTCCAAAAAAATATGTATGAAGAAGCATTTAATGAAATTGATGAATTTGAAAAACTTGCGCCAAATTCACCTTTAATTTACCAAATGAGAGCTTTAATATATGAACAAAAAGGTGATTCTTTTAATGAGCATGTAAATTGGGGAAAATATAATATTCTGAGAAATGACAAAGATGTTGCTTTAAATGAGTATATGACAGCATATAGATTTAACTCCAAAAATGCTGATTTAATTGAAACAATTGCATCATTACTTGAATCGGAAGGTGATAAAACAAAAGCGGCTGAATTCTATGAAAGATTAGCTGATGTTGACCCTAAAAATACAAATGCATTAGAGAAATTAACAGAGTTCAGAATATCAATCGGTGATAAATACGGTGCTTTAGATTATATGGAAAAATTAAAAGAACTTGATCCGAGAAATCAGTATGTGGAAGCAAATTATGAAAAACTGAAAAATGGCGGAAGCTTCGGCGGTGATGGTCTGTTATCAATCTTTAAAAATATATTCGGCAGAAGAATGAGATAAATTTTATAAAAAGCTGAATTCCTTAAAGACACAGTATTTAGGATGACTTTGTGTTAGAACAACCAGTAGGGTGTTATTGCTGTACATACCAAATAATAGTTACATAAATGCAACAAATATAATATTTTGTTGCATAACTTATGTACTTCTTTTCCTCTCTTTATTTCGGATGTAAAGCGAGGAAAAGAGGTACCAAGAAAAGGAGAGAAACACCGAACCGAATAAGAAGTTTACATCAGCCTTTGGCTGAAGGTCTTAATGGCTGGTTCGGCAGAGCCGAATCGTGCTGCGCAGCTTTCGCAAGAACGGCAACATTCACGACAATAGTCATGTAGGCTGCCGTTCTTGTTAAGGCTACGCAGTTAGATTCGGCGTAAGCCGAAAA
>CAMORE010000116.1 GCA_946623365.1 uncultured Acinetobacter sp. | reverse complement strand
GGGAGATTTGGATATACATTTAGATTGCGGATGCTGTGAAGGGGAAATGAGATAAATGAAAAGGTAAACTAATGAAAATGTGATTAAATGAATTTTAATACATTTTCATCCGTTTACTGATATAAAATATTAACGAAAGCGAATGAAAGGATTATAAAAATGACAACTCAACAAGAAGAAAATTTAATAAATTTACTTGATGGATATGTAGAAAAAGGCGGACACCATTTAAACGTAAATGTATTCAACAGAGAAACTCTGATTGATGCACAAGCACATCCCGAAAAGTATCCGCAATTAACAGTGCGAGTTTCGGGCTATGCTGTAAACTTCATCAAACTTACAAAAGAACAACAGGATGATGTAATATCCCGTACATTCCATAGTTCTCTTGGCAGTTCTTCAGCTCCTCAAACAATTGAAAGCAAAATTGATGAAAACATCTTGCCGGAAAATGTTTCCGAAGAAAAAGATTCAATACCACAAAGAGCAAGTATCGGTACTATGTCAATTCCTTCAGGATTCAATAAGAGAACAAATATAAGTGAAAAAGAAAGCGTAAAAATATAAATTTTCTACGTTTTGTTGGGCTTTACCCAACCTGCTCGCTTTTGAAGGGGGAAAATAATTGGTGCGATACATCGCACCATACTTTACTATGTGTTAGTTTACACTTGGATTAATATAATAATGTTGAGTAAGGTCGGTATTTCCAAATAACATTTTTCGTATTAATCCAAGTTCGGAATCTATTTTACCAATTTTTATTTCTGAAATTTGTCTTTGCATTTCGTTTTCAAGTTGTATCTTTTCAAAGGATAACCGTTCGAGGTTGTACTTTTGATATAATTCTTTGTACTCACTTTCTGACATAGAATCTGTTTTGATTGGCGGATTAGGAATTGAAATATTTGTTATGCTGTCTGTAATTTTTATATTTTCAATCATTTTTTCATTTAAAAATGTTTCATATTCATTTTTTAATTCTTCCATTATTGCAGACATTCTTTTTGAACCTGTTCCTTTTACGTTTAGTTCCTGATTTAATTCATCAAATCTTTGATTAAATAAATCCCATTCTTGCTGCATACTGTTTATAGCGTCTTGTTCTTGCTGTGCTATTATTTGTTGATTAACTATATTAATATTGTTATCGTATTCTTTTTTCTCTTCCCAGTATGATTCTATAGCTTGTTTATAAGCTTCTTCATCAAGAGAGGTTTCTTTTAAACCGTTAGGATAAGTCACGGTTTTTGTATAATTATTAGCTTTTGGTGTTGTAGGTGGTACGATTTCCGAATAATTAATAATACTGCCGGTCGCTTCAGGATTAGTTTCTCCTATGTCTTTCGGCAAAGAGGCTTCATTGGAAATTTTTAATGAGAACTGTTCTTTATTGGGTTTTGTGAATCGGTTTGCATTATGTGCATTCAGTTGATAGGTTTGTTTAACCGAAAAATTACTGCGAATCATTTTTCCTCCTTATTATATATGTCCGGTTGATATTATAAAAATAAAAACTTACCTTCTTATTCATGTATAATTAAGTTTTTTTATAAGTCAAATGATTCTGCTTATATTTATACAAAAATTTGTGATTCCATTGCACATTACTTTATTTCCTCTTGTATATTTACCCCTGCACGTGATATAATTTTGCTATGTCAGGAGAAGAGTCAAAAACTAAATCCAAAAAAAGAGGAATGGCTGCGCAAACCAGATTGATAATTACGGGTTTGTTTGTGAGTACTATCTTTATTGTTTTAGCTGCATTTTTTGCGACATACAGCATTGGTGAAAACATGAACAAAGCTTATAAAAACTTTGCTCAAGTTTTGTCTAAAACGCTTGCTATTGAGGGAGTCGAAGTAACAAAAGATTTACCTGAACTTGCAAAATATGATGCTTTGCGCACAAACTCTATTTCTGTTTTAAAAAGTAATGATGACATTGCTTTTGTAATTTTTAAAGACCCTAAATCTAAGGTAATATATTCAAGTAAAGATGATTATTCGGAACAAGCAGAAAAAGCCAGAATTACGGTAAGTTCGCCAATGATTGTTAAAAACGGTGCAGAATCAGTAAATGCAGGTTCTGTAACTGTTGGACTTTCAGGAAGCATTATGGACAGGGTTACAACGACATCAAGAAGTTCTATTGCTTTTGTATTTGTGCTTGCGTGGCTTGTCATTGTCGGTATTATTTATATGAACTCTTCTATTATAACCAGAGAACTTCGCAAACTTCATCAAGGCGTAAAGAAGATTTCATCGGGTGAATTCGGATATATGCTTGATGACAAGGATGCAGATAATGAAATTAAAGAATTATACTCTGCTTTTAATGACATGTCGGAAAGATTGAGCAGATATAATGAACAGACGATAGAGAGTTTAACCTTTGAACGGAACAAGCTGGAATCAGTTTTAATGAGTATTGTAAACGGTGTTGTAGTATGTGATAACCACGATAAAGTCATTATGGTTAATAATTACGCCAAAAGACTTCTTGAAGTAGAAGAAGATGATATTTTGAACTCTCAAATTCAGGATTTTTGCGATTCCACTGGAGAGTTCTGTTTCGCGGATAAAATTGCAAAATTTAAAGATACACCGCTTGATGAGGACGGAAGTCCGATTAACTTTACAATAGAAATTGATCAAAGAATATTAAAATGTCTTATATCACCGATGTTTACGCGTTCAAATGCTTATGTCGGATACATAATAATTATCATTGACGTAACAAAAGAGCACGAAATGGATCAGCTTCGTTCAAACTTTATATCAAATGTTTCGCACGAATTAAGGACTCCTGTAACTGTGTTGAGAAGTTATATTGATACTCTTTACAATTTCGGAAATGACTTTGATTTTAATACTCAACGAGAGTTTATAGGTGTAATGAATCAGGAAATAATAAGACTTAACCGAATGGTCAATGATATTCTTGATTTTTCCCGTTACGAAGCTCAAACATTGCATCTTGAAAAAACAAAGCAGGATATTGTTGAAATTATAGAAGATGCTGTAAATCAGGTTCAAGTTCTTGCAAAAGAACACGATTTGACAATCTCAATCATGAAAGAACCGGATTTACCGGAAATTCCGCTTAATGTAGACAGTATATCAAGAGCATTTATGAATATTTTATCTAATGCAATTAAATATTCTCCTGACGGAAAGCGTATAAAAGTTCGTGCCGAGCGTTCTCGTGACGGGGAATATGTTGAAGTAAGCGTAGAAGATCAAGGACCCGGGATTTCGGAAAAAGATCAAAAGAAAGTTTTTGACAGATTCTATAGGTGCGAAAACGCAACTCATACTGTTAAAGGTACAGGTTTGGGACTCCATCTGGTTAAAGTCACAATTGAAAAACATCATCAGGGTCAGGTATTTGTTAATTCAGTAGAAGGTGAAGGCTCTACATTTGGTTTCAGACTGCCTATTAAACCAAAAGAAGAAGAGCAGGAAGAATATATTCCTAAACATCAGCTCCCTGCGGAAAGCGAAGCATAAAAAGTCTATTTACTACATTCCTTCAAAATTACCCGAGAGAATTTTCATAGCTCGATTTTCGGCTCTCTGAGCTCTGTTTAACGCCGCTTCCAGTCTTGAATTATCCCAAGTTTTTGTTATATTTGCCGCTGCTTGAGACGGAATATATGTTCTTGTATGCAACTCATTTCCGTACTTATCAGTCTTAATTGTTGAATTTTGAGACGGTATATATGTATAAGTATCTAAACTATTTTTTCCCAAAGGAGATTTAATTACATTTTCCTGAGAAGGAATATAGGTATAATTGTCTGTTTTTTCTTTGTAATAATTCTGCGGTGCTGCCATATTTCTGTGCTGAGGTGCGCCATGGTGCGAGATTGCTTGTCTATTTGTATTATTCTGCTTCTTTGCGGATTGTTCTTTTGCAGTTGCAATAATTTTTTGTTTTTGAGCATCGTACAATCTGTTATTCAAATCTTCTTTCAGAAATTTCTTCTGTTCTTTTTTTGCATCTTTGATTTCTTCTTCCTTCATTGAATCATAAGAACCGCCAAAAACAAATTTTATAGATTTATTCAATATTGTATCAAGAACTCCCATAGTTAAAGCAATAAATATTCCTAATCTTACCGGAACACCCCATAGGTTTCTCGGTAAATTACGCAATTGAGAGAATTTTTTTGTAACCATATTACCCGGATTATAAGCATCCAGTTTGCCTAAATCCGGTGTTAAGAGATTTGCCAGCCATCTGACAGATTTGGTGTACCATTTCTGTCCCTTAACGACTTTTAATTTTTTCATTTTTTCGTTTACGAGCTTGCGCTCTTTATTGTAATCATCATAGTCTTTAAAGCCTTTTGCTTCATCGGGAGTTCCCTTTCGAGAGTTTTTCTTATTAAAATCCGTTTGTAATTTTCTCAGAGCCTGAACATCTTTCTGTTTCATACCTGCGTACTGTGCTCCGCAAATGTGGTGCATAATTTGGAGCGCAAACGGGAATGTAAATACCCATGAGATATGATTAACAAGATTATTAACGCCTGTTCCCACTTTTTCTTTTGGTTCTGCTTTATGAACGTTAATGGCAGTTTCAACAAATGCCGGAGCAATAAATAATAATACACCTAATTTCCCTCCGCCAAATGTTAAACCTCTATGCACCATCTGCATAAATCTTGACATAAAACGACCTGTCGCAGTTTTTGCACCGTCTTTTGTCAAACTGAATGAGCGGTTATATACGCTGTCACAGGCAAGAATTCTTTTTGTTGGAGTTGTTAAGAAGCCTAAATCTTTCCCGAATAATCTAAAATCGCCAAGACTTATCTTAACTTTTCCTCCTACTTTCTTGCAAGCTTCCTGAACCTTACCTATATGCTCGCCTATAGTATCTTCCTGTATTTTTTTGATAGCTTCTTCGTTTAAGCCGAGAGCTTTTAAAACAGCTTTTTTTGTTTCACTAACTCCGCCGTCTCCACCTGATTTTGTTACAATATTTAAAATCTCAGAATCAGTCTTTTCACCCAAGCGTTTTAATTGAATAAAGCTGGAAGCTTGCTCTTCAGGGATTTCAGAGATTTTTGCAACCTTAAATACACTTTTTAAGATTTCTTTTTCCTTGCTATCAAGCCCTAATTTATTTAATGTTGCAAAACCATCCTTTGTTAATTTTAATTCATTGACAATTTGGTTAAAGTCGTGAGCAATTCTTTGTCTTTGCGGAATCATCTCAGACTTGACCAGCTCCAGTTCAGGCATTGTAGGAGTTTTCCACATTGCATTTAAGACAGAATTTTTTTCAATAATTTTTCCGCCCTTTTTCCCGCTTTTTGTAAACCATCCAAGTACTGTTTGAACGGGTTTGCTTTGAACAAATTTAGAATTTTCTATTCTGTCACCAAAATTAGTAACTTTTTTCAATAAGCTGTCTTCATACTTTCCGCCGCAAGCAGCAGTATATTTATCAAGTAAAAAACCGCATCCGAACCAAGTTAAAATTGATGCAATCGGATGATCAATAAGCGGCCCGAAAAAACCTCTTATTCCCATTGTATAAAAAGGGTTTTCTTCCAAATAATCCTTAAATTTCATTTTTTCGTCAGGAGCATAATAATCCGGTATTCTGACAGCTGTATTTTGCATACCGCCTGATGCATTCACCCTATTTACCCCATTTACCCCATTAGGTAAGCCGTATGCATTATTTTTGTTATCAAAATTTTGAATACTTTGTGCCATGGAAATACTAACCTTTATAAACCT
>CAMORE010000115.1 GCA_946623365.1 uncultured Acinetobacter sp. | reverse complement strand
CCTCTTTCGCAGTTTTCGAAACATCGATCAGAACTCCATCTTCAAGGGCCTGCTTTCTTGTGTATGAATAAATAATATCCAAACAACCTCCTTTCCCGAAAATAAGAAAAGCCAGGCTTTTACACCTGGCTTATTACAAAATCGAGAATCTCTTAATTTCTAAATAATATCTATTCTAATGCTTTCTTATTACACGTATTATAATTTTTCACACAAACGTGTTAGTGTTTCTTTTTGGCTTTCAAAAAAATCTTTTATAAGACTTTTATAATCAGTATTTAATGATTCGACTGAATCTGCCTTAAACAATTCCGCTAAAGAAACTTCAAGAGCCTCAGACAACTTTCCCAATGATTCTGCAGAAGGAAACTTCTCCTCTCTTTCCAACGCAGAAAGAAAAGGAACTGATATATTTGTTTTTTCTGCAAGTTCTTGTTGTGACAGGTCTTTCATAAGTCTGAGGTGTCTGATATTTCCTGAAAGGATAGATTTTACTGCATCTTCTGTCATTTTACCTCCTGTAGATATAAATATATTTACTGTAAGAAGATAAAAAAGCGATTATCAATTAGAAGTATCTTTATTCTTTTAGTATTATTTATTATTCTATAAGAATAAAGTTCAATAAAAAGGAGTGATATATGAAAATCAAAAAACTAATTGGCTTGCTGGCCCTAACGTCCAGCATATTTCTCACATCGTGTGGAGTTGGTCCTGCTGTAAAAGAACTGAAGAAAGTAAATGATGAGACAGCTAGATACTGGATTCAGTTTATAAAAGAAAACGGAATTAATGCAATCGATAGAGACGGAGACGTACTAATAACTTAGGCCGCAGATGTTAATAATACTGATCTTGTAAAAGCCTGCATCAAATCAGGAGCCGATGTAAACATAAACCTTAAGGAAATTCAATTTACACCATTACAATATGCTTTGTTTAATGATAATCCTGAAATGATAAAAGCACTTGTAAATAATAAAGCCGTCCTAAGGACTGAATTTAAGGATCATTTAAATAGTGTTGCAAATAAAAGCAAAGCAATTTGCAAAGAATCTGTAGATGCTATAATGGCAAAAACCAATTCAAAAATGTTGGATTATTCCAATAGCGACAGTGGTGTTTTAGATAATTGTCAAGGATGCGAATTTAATACATATTTCTTTGAATGCTTGGAGAAGAAAGGCTATAAGCCTTCAACGAATGATTGCAGAAGATTATTAATTGAGTGGTATAATGCACGCGAGAAGCCTGATCAAGCTGCTATTTGTGAAAAAATCCTAGAAAAATCAAAGGATAGATTAGCAAATGTTGAGATAATTGATTTTTCGCATGATAATACTTATCATACTAACAATCCAGAAGAATGGAGATTCAAATTTTTTAAATATCAAATCGATAGTGGACAATCATCAGATGAAGAGGCTGTTTATTCTGCTCCTATTAATTACTTCACCGGAGAACATGTATTGTACGCTGTAAATGAATATGTAAAACATGATTTTAAGAAGATAATACTTAGAGATGTCATAAAAAATACGGATTTTAATACATTTTCAAGCATTATTGAAACTTTCAAACAAAATAATATTGAATATGAATATTTTAAATATGATTTAGGACAAATATACAATACAGGTTCTCTTGAAGATTTTAATAATTATTGCGATCTATTAGAGTATAATAAAGCTGATTTTTTTGATGACTTTAGCACTAATTTTAAAGATAAATTTAATGTTAACGATATCGAAACTACTATAAGCTGGTATAACGGAGATATCTCTAGAGTTTTGAATTATATCAGCCCCTATAAAGAAGATTTAAAAGAAACTAAAGAAAATTTAAAAGAAGCTGTGGAAGAATTATCAAAACTAGAAAGCCTTGGTTTTCCTTCTTCCTGGCGTAAAGAAGACTATTCCAGAATATATGAAAGTCTATAACTTATAATCATTTAATATTTATAAGAAAGCTGTACATTTTTTTATGTACAGCTTTCTCTTTTGATTAAGTTATCCTTTCCTAACCTATAATTAAGAATTTCCTTTTTTTTCAAAAAAAGCCCCAAAATCGCTCCAAACCCCATCAGTCGACATATTACTCAAAAAATCCAAAACGACGCGTCTACGCGAATCCTAGAGCGTGTTTTTAACCCCCTCCCCTATCTTAAAAAACGTTTATTTTGTTTATCTTGTTTAACGTTTTAACTTTTTATCTAGTATATTTTGTATAACTTTTTATCTTGTACATCTTTTTATATTGTTTATACTGTATATCTTGTATATCTTTTTATCATTTTATCTTGTATAAATTGTCAATCTTTTTAACTTGATAAACGAGTTATCTTGTTATACAATATATTATATGAAAACAATTGCATTTGCCCTCCAAAAAGGCGGAACAGGAAAAACTTCGACAGCTGTCAGCGTTGCCACAGAACTCGCAAAAAAACACAAAGTAGTATTAATTGATGCAGATCCCCAAGGAAATGCCTCTGCCTGGTACAATAACGAATTAACCGCAGAATTATCTGATGTCCTTACAAACAAAGCAGGAATTGGAGAAGCTCTTATTTCAACAGGTATCAAAAACCTTTTTATGATTCCTACAGCTGGTGTTGGAGGCGGATTAAATGCCTATCAGAAAACAGAAGCTAACGGAAAACCAGAAGCAATGCTTGATGTTACCGATGAACTAGCAAAAGCATTTGATTTTTGTATTATCGACACCTCCCCTCACTTTGGCCCCCTTGAAGAATCTTGTTTTATAGCAAGTGATGAAATTGTTCCTGTAATGATGATAGACCGCTTCAGTTTTGACGGGCTTGAAATCTTTATGTCTAATCTTCAGGATTTAAAGTCTAGAGCAAAACGAGTTAGCAAAGCTGCAGAAATTAAACGACTTGTTCTAAACTCTAAAGATAACCGTCTTGCAACACAGGAAGGTAAAATTGATGCTCTTGTAAAAACACTCCCGGAAAATATGAAACTACATGTTATTCCTGTAGATCAGGCATTCAAAAAAGCCCAGGACATGCATGAACCGATAGAAACTGTAGAGCCTAAAAAAGAGACTCTTTCTGTTATTAAAGAAATCGCTAATGAATTAAGTAAATAAGGATTATTTATATGCCAGCTACAAGAAAAGTATCAAGAGAAGCACAGAATCAAGATTTGGAACAGATGAAAAATCTATTTGGTTCGCCAACACCTGTAGTAAAACAAGCGAATCCGATAGAAACTGTACAACCTATAGTAGAATCTCCAATTCACCAATCTGAAACAGCATTTGCAAGACCTTCAGAACAGATACAAACTGTAGCACTCAATACAGAATCTGTAGAATCATCTAAAACAACTACAGATACGACTGTTGGAATCAGAATGACTATGCAAAAGAAACGAGAAATTAAGTCATATTTCATTCAGAAAGGAACAACTCTTTCACAAGGGATCTTGGACGCTTATAATCTCTTAAAAGAATTAGATGCAGAAGGAATTATTTCATATAAAGACGGACAGTTAATCAGGAACAAATAAAAGATGGCAAAAAGAAAAACAAAAACTGATGAAAACATGCTTATACCTCTAAATCTTCAGGAAAATCCAGAGGAATCATCAGAGAAACATATTCGCTCATACATTCCAAGTCCATTTATTGCAGCGGCCTTACCATCTCGTGATATTAAAAAGACTGTATTCATTCGCAAATATAATAATGTGACAATGAAATTATCCAGTGGTTCTAAGGTTCCATTTGGTAAATACGGAAGACTTTTGCTGACAGTCCTTACAACACATGCAGTTTTATGTAAAAGCACAAATCCTGACGAGCCTGTTGTCATAAATTACAAATCTTTGAACCAATTATTAAAGGAATTGCAGCTTCCTAGTTCGAGAAGTAATGATATTAAAGTGCAATTAGACTGTTTTAAAGAATGCAGCTTTATTTTTGAAGAAAAAATTGTAAAAGTCGCACAGACTTCATTGTTTCACGATTATCTTGATGAAGAAACAGTGGAGACATTAGGAGATGAAGTTACTGCGACAAAAATTTCTACAGGTATTATTCCTTTTATGAAACAGATGGAATATGTAGAACTCGAAGATAGGAAAGGAAACCAACAGCATGTCGGTCTTACAATTGTTCTCTCTAAGGATTTTGCTAGTTTTTCACAAGATCATTCAGTTCCTATTGATTATACAGTTTATAAGAATATTAGTAGTGCAATTGGTAAAGATTTATATGCCTGGCTTGTTTACAGAAATAATAGCATAAAGGCACCTTTATTTATTTCTCGTGAAGCTTTAGTCAGTCAGTTTATGCCTGTAGATGATAAATCTCATCCAGATCAGTTGAGAACAAATTATGAATACATCAAAGAGCAGATAAAGACTATAAAACAAAAATACTATCCTGAACTTAATATAGATTTCGATAAGGCAGGTGTAGGAATTACGCTTTATAAAAGTAAGCCTCCTATTATTCCTGAAGATAAAAGATATATTTTGGTTACTGCTAATCTGTAGTTTTCCACATTTTTACAGCTACTACTACTTGTTATTTAAACTAATTGTTTAAACTATTTGTATATATAGAAGAAAGTTAGAAACTGTAGTGGATAAGGATATAAACTGTAGAGGACAAAGAAAGCAAAAGTTTTCTAAATAATTATAATATAAGAAAATATCAAATATCAATAAAACCGATATAAACTGTTGTGGAAAACTTTCGAAATCCACAAGTGATTGTTGATAAAGACGATAGAAACTGTAGCATCTTTTTGATAAATAGTTAACCTCAAAGTTAAAAAAACATGAAGTGTATGGATATGAAAATATAGTACAGTTTCTATCTGGGGGACATGATAAACTCTTAATCTATAACAAAACACTACAGTTTATATCGGTTTCAAGACACCAATGCGAAATATTTGAATTAGTGATAAAAGAAAATTGTTAAAAAAGATACAAACTGTACTACAATTTATATCTTTATCTTTATACTTCATTTGATGTTTTTCACAATATAAAACGCTACAGTTTCTATCTGTTTTTGTAAGGAAATCATAAAATCAAAAGTGCTACACTTTGTATCTGCTTTATAAGAAAGTTAAAGTTTTCTCGGAGTGCTACAGTTTCTATCTGCCAAAGGTTTGAGACATATATTTAATGAATTTTCGGAAAGTCTGAGAATCGGGTAGTCCAACAAGGGCTTAGGAAATCACGCTTCATTTCCCATCCGGTTGTCTCAAAGCCCTTTGCGAGAGTAATGATTCCCCGGCCGTATAGTTCGGTTATCTTATCTATGCTTTTCATAAGGTTCCTGTGTTTTTTATCCTCGTTCGGATCGATAAACAAATTCCCCTGATATGCTGCGGGAAGAATATTCATCAGCGTGACAAGGACAGATTTGTAGCCGTAACCGGGACGGAAGATGTGGGGTAGGGCGGTTCTTGCGGCATCCACAATCATGGGCGTGTAGCTCGTCATTCTTGGAAGCTCTATGATTGCTCCGTTGGAGTATTGCTCTTCCGGATTGTCGGAATAATAATTGCAGGTGGAGATATAAATCGAGACGGCTCCGCACTCGCTGCTCTGTTTCCTTAAACGCTCAACTGCAAGCTCCGTGTACTGTACTATGGCACATTCGAGTGTGCTGATGTCGTGGATCCGCCTGGAGAACTGCCGGCTGGATGTTATCACATCCTTTTTATCCCTCGTAATCTTGTCGATGCAGGAAATACCGTTGAGTTCCTGAACGGTAGCGAATCCCTGAATCGTAAGGAGCTTCTTTGCGTCGTATAAGGGCATGTGCTTCAGCATCAGGGCGTTCTTTATTCCGTGAATGCGCAGCGTCCTTGCCCTTGCTGGTCCGATTCCCCAGATGGTTCCGCAGTCGGTGGATTCGAGGAGAGCATCAAC
>CAMORE010000114.1 GCA_946623365.1 uncultured Acinetobacter sp. | reverse complement strand
GTATGCAACAAAATATGTTATTTGTTGCATTCATGCAACTAACTGTTTGATATGTACTTATGTGACGAAATGATTTTTCATACTTTAAAGTTCAAATATGTTTTTTAACAATTATAATTTTAAAAATAGACCACATGGTCTAAAGTTTCTTAAATATATAATCCTTTGATTGATGTTGAAAGCTTCAATATAGTTTATATTGTAGGAGGGGAGGAGTGGTTTTTATTCATTCCTCAAAAATGGTAAGTGAGAAAATGAATTTTACAAGTCTTGATGTAACTTTGCAAAGAATTAAGATGATTGAAAATCAATTTCAATCGTTAGCGTCGTATGGTGCTCCTCAGAAGCCGTCAGAAGATTTCCAGAAAATACTGGATACTTCAATAGAAAACAAAAAGAATGTCAATTCTGTATCAAGGGGAGAAATCAACGATTTGATTGATAAGTACTCGGCACAAGCAGGATTGGATGTCGATTTTGTAAAAGCTGTGATTAATCAGGAATCCGGTTTTAACCCAAATGCTACATCTAAGTGCGGTGCTATGGGATTAATGCAATTAATGCCCGGAACAGCGCAGGGCTTAGGTGTTACGAATGCATATGATCCGGAGCAGAATATTCAAGGCGGAACAAAATATTTAAAAGGTTTAATGGACAGATTTGATAATAACAAGTCACTGGCACTTGCCGCATATAACGCAGGTCCGAACGCAGTAAAAAAATACGGTGGAATTCCGCCGTATCAGGAAACACAAAACTATGTAAAAAGCGTTTTGGCACGATATGACAGAATTAAAGAAGCAGTAAAATAATTTATAGCAAGAAAGGAGGCAGAATATGATATTAAGAGGACTTGAATCTTGTGCAAACGGAATGCTTGCTCTTATGGACATGAACGATAATACTGCCAACAATCTCGCTAACGTTAACACTGTCGGATATAAAAAAGGTTCTCTAAAATTTCAGGATATAATGGAATCAGCAGTTTTTACTCAAGCTGAATCTGTTTTGAGGAATGATTCTTCCAGATACTTAGGAAATCTCAGTGTCGGTAGTTCTGCTTACACATACACGCATGACTTTTCTCAAGGAGCCCTAAATCAAACGGATAATCCTTACGACTTAGCTATTGAAGGGGACGGCTTCTTTAAAATACAAGATGCTGACGGAAAAATATACTATACAAGAAACGGTTCTTTTACAAGAAATGATCAGGATTATCTTGTTACCAAACAAGGGGAGTACGTTTTGGATGTTAATAACAGACGCATAAGAATGATTCCTGAAGATTTAGATCCTGATTTAGTGAGAGATAAAGTTCAAATAATTATCGGTGAAAAAGGTAATATTGAGATGAATGCGGGTTTGCAAAAAATTCCGATGCAAACAATCGGTATTTTTGATTTTGGAGATAAAGATGACTTATTTGAAATAAGTGACACCCGCTTTATTCCAAAAACTCCCGAAGAAAATCCCGAACTGCGTTCCGAAAAATTTGTTTTACAGCAAGGAATGCTCGAACTTTCAAATTCCAATGTAATCAGAGAAATGATTAATACCATAAGCACTCAAAGAAATTACGAAAGTTTGGCTAAAATAGTAACAACAAACAGCCAAATGCTTGATACTGCGGTTTCAGTGGGCAGAATTCGACAATAATTTTAAAAGGTAAGCGTATTATAATAGATATTTTTTGTATTCATGCTAAAATCTAGTTATGTTAAATCTATATATCACATCATCTGAAAAAAAATGCGGGAAAACACTTTTAACAGCAGGTATTGCAGGAACAATGCAATCTCTCGGATATTCGACGAGTGTGTACAAACCTGTTCAAACATCCGGAATTGAAAAAAACGGGTTTATGCAATCTCCTGATTTGACATTTGTAAAAACGATTGATCCGTATATAAATACGCATTTTTCATATTTATATAAACATAACTTGGAACCAATGATATCTTCAGAATCGGATAATGAACAGATTGACATTGATTATATTAATAAAGAATATAAAAGAATAACATCTACGAGCGAGTGCACTATTATAGACGGCGATTGCGGTTTATTAAGTCCGCTTGCGCCGAATACTCAAACTTCGGATTTAATCAGACTTCTGTCGATTCCGATTATTATTGTCACTACTCCTACGGAAAATTCCGTAAATAATACTTTAATGACGATATTTACAGCACAGGAAAAAGGAATAGATATCAGAGGGGTGGTAATTAATAATATAGATAAAGATTGTAACAAATCTTTATTAACATCCATTCCAAGGGTTATAGAAGAATTTACAAATGTAAAAGTTCTCGGACTGGTACCAAAATTAGAAAAAGATTTTTCTCCGGAAGACTTAATAACTGCAGTGTTGAACGGTATTGATATTGAAAGCATCTTTGATGTAAAAATAGAAAAATTGGATATGAACTAATGAATATTACAGCAGGAATATATAAAGGTAGAAAAATTATATCGCCTGATGAAAAGATTACGCGCCCAACATTATCCAAAACAAGAATGGGTATTTTTAATTCATTGTATTCAATAATGGGAGATTTTAGCGGAAAAACTTTTTTAGATGTGTTCGGCGGTTCAGGTATTATAGGCTTGGAAGCACTCTCAAGAGGTTTTGCGGAAGTAAAAGTTTTTGAGCAAAATAAAAAAGCTGCTGAAATTATTAAAAAAAATTACAGTTCTTTAGGTCTAAAATCAAACTTAACAATAGGAGACAGCTTAAAGCTTATTCAAAATACAGAAGAGATTTTTGACGTTGTATATGTTGATCCGCCGTATAAAAGCGGAATTTATGAAAAAATAATGCCGTTCATAAAAGGTAAAATTATAATTATAGAAAGCTCTGATATACAAGAGTTTAATAATTTTTATGTATTAAAGCAGAAAAAATACAGCAGCAGCTATGTTACGTTTTTATCACCAATGACCTCTAAGTAAGACTATTGTAAAAAATCGTAACATTTTAGTCTGATATCAGGACAAATTTTTTTTGTTATATTAAAATATAATCATAGGGTTGTAAATTACAATAGATGTTATTTGGGAAATATTTGTATTGAGAGGAATAGAATGGTGTTGGAATTAAAAGAAAAAGAATCAATGAATATAAAGTTTGAAAACTTTATTGATACTCTGGAAGGTGAAGATTTATTCGGTAAATGTGATAGGGTTGACGAAGTTTTATCAAGCGGGGTTCTTACCGGTAATGAAGGCTTGGGCATGGTTACAATGAATAAAGTTCAACCGGATTCCAAGATTAAAGAAAAAGACGGAACGATACATGATGTAATAATGTTGGGTTCAAACTCTTATCTGAATCTTTCCACTCATCCTCAAGTTATGCAAGGTGCTCGCGAAGCCCTCGAAAAATTCGGATATGGCATGGGCGCTGTTTCAAATTACGCAGGCATAACTGAAATTCATAAAGAATTAGAAGCCAGAATCGCTAAATTCCATGGTACTGAGGACTGTATTGTATTTCCTTCCGGATATGGAGCAAACATAGGTATTGTTTCAGCTCTATGCGGAAAAAATGATGTAATAATAAATGATGCAGCAAATCATGCTTCTATTTTTGACGGAAATGTTTTATCAGGTGCCGAGATTAAAGTTTTTCCTCACAGAGATATGAAGGGATTAGAAAGAATCCTTTCAAGATTACCGAAAGAAAAAACAGGAAGATTGATTATAACAGACGGTGTTTTCTCAATGGACGGTGATATGGCTTATTTAGACAAAATTGTAGAACTTGCTGAAAAATATCACTGCCGAATTATGGTTGACGATGCACATGGTATTGGAATAGTAGGGCCAACCGGACGTGGCACTGCAGAACATTATGGCGTCATGGATAAAATCGATTTGCATGTAAGCATGTTGTCAAAAGGTCAGGGCGGTTTAGGCGGATATTGCGCTGCTTCCAGAAAAGTGGTTCAATATCTGAGACTATATGCAAGAAGTTATTTCTTCTCAACTGCACTACCGGCTTCTGTTGCTGGCGGATTAAATGAAGTTTACAAGCTTCTTGAAACCGATACGGCAGGCAGAAAAGAATTATGGGAAAAAACTAACTATTTAAAACAAAAACTTGTTGATGCGGGTTTTGATATCGGACATTCTCAATCAGCTATTGTTCCGGTTATGATATATAATGAGCAGATTTTATTTGAAATGTATGCAAAACTCAGAGAAAGAGGTGTTTACGTAAATATTGTTACTTATCCTGCCGTAAGAAGAAAAGAATGTCGTTTAAGACTCTGCACTATGAAGGATTTAACATTTGAACAAATAGACAGAGCCGTAGATATTTTGACAGAATTAGGCAAAGAATACGGAATAATCAAATAACAGGTAAAATACAAAATTGCAGCGTTGCAACTTTACACATACGGCAATAGCTATTAATTGTGATAATTTTGTTTTGGCATTTATTTGGAATTTTTAGGTTTTGGTTTATTTTTCTTTATAAATTGCTGAGGAGCTTGATTAAATGAAGTTTGTATTCTCTTGACGCTCAATACATCAGGCATGGCTTGCAGTGCGGTCATAACTCTTCTCAAGGTATCAATATTATCCAATTCTATACAGAGTTCTATAATACCAACCTTTCCTTTTGATTTGACGTTTGCAGAATTAATGTTGGTATTGTTATCTGATACGACTCCTATAACATCTTTAAGCATTCCTAATCGTTCGCCTGTTTCAATACGAATTGTGGTTGAATATGTTTTGTTAACATTATTTCCTGACCATTGAATATCCATTAGACGTTCTACAGGTATGTTTTCAAGGGTTTTACAATCAAGTCTGTGAACAGTTACGCCTTTTGAACGTGTTACAACACCGACAATTGGTTCTCCGGGGATTGGAGAACAACATCTTGCAAAAGAATATAACAAGCCTTCCAAACCAACTATGTCTTTTTCAGAAGCTTTTCTGGGCTTATGTTGGTGCACTCCTTCTTGTTTCGGAGGCTTTTTAAGTCTGTTAATGATTTTATTTAAGGTAGTTTCACCGTATCCTAATGCTGCAAATAAATCATCAGAACTTACATAATTCATTTGCTTGGCAACTTTTTCAAACTCACCTTCTTTTACATATTCATCAAAAACTGATTTGGTAAGCTCATGTTCGAGATTGGCTTTTCCGATGTTGATATGATCTTCCCTTTTATTTTTCTTATACCAGATGCGAATCCTTGAAGCAGCTTGCTTTGTAACAACAAAGTGGAGCCAATCCAGACGAGGTGCAGCTACTTTGGAGGTCATAATTTCAACAATATCACCATTTTTGAGTTTTGTATCAAGCTGTGCAATACGTCCGTTAATCAAAGCTCCAACTGTTTTATGCCCGACATCCGAGTGAATACGGTATGCAAAGTCAACAGGAGTTGCGCCCTGCGGTAAATCAATAACGTCACCTCCGGGGGTAAAAGCAAATACCTGATCCGAAAATAAATCCAGTTTGACAGAATCTACGTAATCTGCTGCATCTTTTGTATCTTTATTGTATTCAACCAGCTTTCTCATCCAAGAAAATTTTACATCCGTTGTTGAATCCGCTTTCTGTGAACCTTTCTCCTTATATCTCCAGTGCGCAGCAACACCATATTCCGCAATTTCATGCATTTCCCAAGTTCTTATTTGAACTTCCAAGGGCTTTTGACGGGGACCGATTACAGATGTATGCAAAGATTGGTACATATTTCCTTTTGGCATTGCTATGTAATCTTTAAATCTTCCCGGAATTGGTTTAAATCTTGAGTGAATTAATCCTAAAACTTCGTAACATTCTTTTTCTGTATCTACAATTACACGAACGGCAGTAATATCATATAAGTCATGGAATGCTACATTTAAGCGGTTCATCTTTTTATAAATACTGTAATAATGCTTTGCCCGACCTGTTATCGTTGCATTAATTCCGCTTGCTTTAACATCTTTTGATATGCTTTCAATTAAAAAATTTACTGTAGTTTCTCTTTCTGCTTTTTTTTGCGCAACAAGTTGTGCAATCTCATAATATTTATCAGGATGAAGGTATTTTAAAGATAAGTCTTCTAATTCTGCTTTAATTTTTCCGACACCCAGACGGTTTGCAAGCGGAGCAAATATATCCAATGTTTCTTGTGCAATTCTTTGCTGTTTAGCAGGCGCCATGTAATTCAGTGTTCTCATATTGTGAAGTCTGTCAGCCAG
>CAMORE010000113.1 GCA_946623365.1 uncultured Acinetobacter sp. | reverse complement strand
GTAGTAGTAGTAGTAGTAGTAGTAGTAGTAGTAGTAGTAGTAGTAGTAGTAGTAGCAGTAGTAGTAGTAGTAGTAGTAGCAGTAGTAGCAGTAGTAGTTAATAAAATTTAACAAAAAATGCATTGTATTTCAGTCAAAAAAATTGTAATATATAAGTATGTATATATACTTGTATAACTAAATTATGGAGACAAAAGAATGAGTGACGGATCAGTAAATTTTAATAAGCTTACGTTCTTTCAAAAGGTGGAGCTTGCAAAAGAGAATTTATCAGCACAAGGAAAGACATCCCCGAGTACGGCTGATATTGTAAAAGAAATGGTAAATCTTGAAAAAGCAGCAAAAGCAGATGGTAGTTCATTACCGGATGGTTTCCAAATTGAACATGCAAATGCTCGAAGAGCCTCTGCATATGACGACGTAACTATAATGCTTTATGGAACGCCTGAGATAAACAGAAGTGCGCAGAAAATTCTTGAGATGCTGCAAAAGATTCTTGATAACGACAGCTTGACTCAAGAAGCTAAAACAGAAGCAACGGCAATTTTGAAAGAAATGCTGTCACTTATTACTGCTTCAGGTAAGATTCCGGATGGATTGATTAATCTTGTAGATGAATTGGCAAATTCTCCTATAGGCCAACAAGAACTACTGTACGGAACTCCAGAAATTGACCAGAGAACAAACTCATTATTGAATTTCTTCGGTAGAATGTCAACAAATGATGCTATTCCTGATGATATTAAGAAAGCATTTATGGATATATTGAATAATCCTGAAAATGTCGGAGGCGGTGAAAAAAGTGCAGCGACTTTACTGATTGATACATTAATGAAGTTAGCTGAAGATCCCAGTATTTCAAGAGATGTTTTGAGAGCAATTGCTGATATTATAAATACAATGAGTCAGGAAGGTGCTTTTATAGATTCAGCTAATAATAACGCTGAACTTGTAACCGTAATTGTTACTGATGACAACATCTCGGTTGAAATGTCTAATATAGTACAAAATTTATATGATACACCTAATATAAATAGCGAAGTGTTCAAAAAATTCTACGGTTTTTGTCAAAAAATAATGGCAAGCGATTTACCGCAAGAAATTAAGGAAATGGTATTAGAGCTTTTACAGAATCCGTCTGATATTGGTACTGCAGCTTCTTCTGTAAATGAACTTGTATTAAATACAATAAAGAATTTAATTAGTTCAGGAAAACTTTCAGATGATGAAATTTCTAAAATCATAGATATAGCAAACAGTTTAGGATTTGATATTGAGATTCCGGCAGGAACAGATATCCCTGAAATGGTATACGGTACGCCTGATATAAATCCTTTTATAAATGATCCAAATGTACAAGTTCTGTTAAATTTCCTTGATGAGTTTATGAACAGTGATATTATTCCTGATGATATCAAAACTAAAATGAGAGAAATTTTAGGAAACATCGGAGATGCTTCAAATGAAGGCACTCTTGTTGCAGAAGTTATCATTGATGCTGTAAATAAACTGCTATCAGAAAATGACATCAGCGAAGAAGTTGCTAAAGAAATAGAGAATATAATAAACGGATTAGATTTTGATAATGCGGATAAGATAACTATTGATGGCGGATACTGCTTATATGATACACCTGAAATAAGAAATAAAAAAATACTTATTGTGGTTGATATTATAGGAAAGCTAAACTCAAGTACAGAATTACCTGAAGATTTAAAACAAGATTTGTTAAAACTATTGAGTGATATACTGCATGAATTAAAGAATGAAGAAATTGCAAGCGGAATTTCCAATATTCAAAGCGGACTTGAAGGAGTTGATATAACAGGAACTACAAAAACCATTATGAATAAGGATGACGATATTGAATCGAAGTTCCCTTCAGATAAATATGATATCAAAGCTAAAATAAGTCTTGATGCTGACCGAGTATTAATTATAGCTAAACATAAATAATCAATTATAAAAAACAACAACCAAGCTTTTAATCTATTTTTGTTTGGTTGTTGTTTTTTTTTGCAAAAATGATTGTTATAAAGTATTTCATATAAATACTTTATTCATAAACAAATTAATAACACTTGAATCTATTTTTTTATTTTCAGTATTCAAACATCCAATCTCTACTGTTTTATTTTTCCCATGCCAATCACTTCCTCCTGTAATCAGCAAATTATTATTTTTTGCACAATTAACTAAAAATTCTGCTTCTGATAAATTATATCTTGAATAGTAGCATTCCAACCCTTGAATCCCGCATTCAATCATAGTTTTTAACTTTGGATAAAATTCCTGCTCGGATAAGTGTTTTTCTCCTTCTCCTCCTAAAGGATGCGCCCACACAGGAATTCCGCCTGCATTAATTATGGTTTGTATTGCAGTTTCTCCGTCAAATCTCGTATTTCCGGTTTTACATCCGTCCAGATATTTTTTCATGGCAGAAACATTGTCCTCTGCCAGTCCTCTGTTAACCAGAATATTCGCAAGATGAGTTTTTACAACGCTTTTTCTTGAATAAAGCCAGTCTGATTCTTGTTGAGTTAGTTCTATGCCCCATATGTTTTTCAAATAATTTATTCTTGTTTCCAATTTTTGATGGCGCAAATTTTTCCCTTGTTCTATAAGCTCAATCAAGCTCTGGTTTTCAATATCTATATTATATCCAAGTATATGGCATTTTATATCACGAGTTTTACAGGTAAGCTCTACTCCTTTTATAAAAGTCATATCGCCGGAAACATAACTTTCAGCTTCTTTTATACCTGCAACTGTATCATGGTCAGTCAATGCAAAAATTTTTATTCCTGCAATCTTTACTGCGTCAACAAGCTCTTTTACTGTTGCACTTCCGTCAGAATTATTGCTGTGTAAATGTAAATCAAACTTTTCCATAATTTTGTTTTATCATAAAATTAACTGCATGTTTAGTTTACGACAGACATTGTTATATAATAATATTTTGTCATTATTGTGAGTATCAAATGACAGATTTATACAACAAATAACATATTTTGTTGCATTTATATAAGCAATTTTTTGACATGTACAATTGTAAATAATCACTATTTAGACAATATATCAATCCTCAAAAAATCTGTATATAAAGTATTCTCCTTAAAATAAAAGAGGTTGTCATAACGCCAACCTCTTTGAAAATTAAGTTATTTGAATGATTATTATTTAATTTCTAGTTTTTTAACTTTATCGCTTCCTTTTTCAAGTTTAGGAGCAACAATTTTTAAGATACCATGTTCAAGTTTAGCATCAGTTTTCTCAATATCTATATCGGCAGGGAAATAAATAGTTCTTGAAAATTCACCATAACGGAATTCGGATTTTCTGTAACTCTTAGTATCTTCTTTATTTTCCTCTTCTTTTTTAGCATTAATTGTAATGTGATTTTTATCTATATCTATATCCAAGTCTTCTTTCTTTACTCCGGGGAGTTCTGCTTTTACGCAATACTCATTATCTTTTTCATGCAGTTCAACAGGCATTGCAAGCTTGTCGCATTCTGCTTCTTCGTTGTAAATATATTCAGGGAAGAAGCTGTCAAAATTTCTGTTTAAAATAGATGAGATTTCATCATTTACTGAACGAATAAATCTGTCAGGTGTTTTTTTAATTAAGAATTTCATAAATGCCTCCTTGAGGTAAGCAAAATATTTTAACCTTAAACCAACCAACCCATAAGGGATAGTAGAAATTTTTAATTTCCTTGAGGGGTTAGAACATTTTCTCACCCATACTAAATACTTTCTTTCAACACTTTTATTATTACTCTGATTTTGGAAAAATTATTGTTTTTTAACTAAAATTTAACAAAGCAGGCTAATTGTTATTTTTTTGTTAATTTTCATTATTTTTGAGAAATCTGTGTTATATACTAAAAAACAAATTGATAATCCGTAGAATCATTGTCACACTATCGAATCAGTAACCTTTAGCAATCTTAGATTATCGAAATAAAATGTAAGTAATTATATTCATTCATTGATTATATTTTAATAATACTGATAGTTTACCAACATTTGTGTTATTATTTTACAGAGGATATAAACTATATAATTATGAAAAAAGATGTTAATATTGAAAAATTTAGGGAAATAATGGCGACAGGAAAAATAGTCGAAAGCGATATGCTGCAAGTATTCCACAGACTTAGCCAAGATGCCTTAAAAATTACGATGGAACTAAATAACAAATACCACACTCCGGAAGAAATTGTTGAATTATTTTCTACATTAACAGGGGAAAAAGTAGATAAAACGTTCAGACTTTTCCCACCGTTTTACACTGATTGCGGGAAAAATATAACTGTAGGAAAGAATGTATTTATAAACGCTTGCTGTAAATTTCAAGACCAAGGGGGAATAATAATAGGAAACGGGGTATTAATCGGTCATAATGTTACACTGGCAACGTTAAATCATGATGAAAGACCTGAATTCAGACAGAATATATACCCTAAGCCTATAAAAATCGGAAACAATGTTTGGATTGGATCAAATGCAACAATTTTAGCAGGAGTAACTATTGGAGATGGCGCTATCATCGGTGCAAATGCTGTTGTTACAAAAGACATTCCCCAAAATATGGTAGCAGTTGGCATTCCTGCAAAAGTTATAAGAAAAATAAATAAATTTTAAACTTATTAACACTGTAGATTAAATATTTTTAATATGGTAGTATTATGAAATAAGTGGCATATTTAATTAGGGAATATTCCCGCAAGAAAATTATTTAGGAGGACTTTATGACTAAGGAAACTGTTTTGGTAACAGGTGGAGCCGGTTTCATCGGAAAACATACTGTTAATATGCTAAACAGAAGTAATTTTGATGTAATTGTAGCAGATAAAAAGCCGCTTCAATCGGACATTGTATGTAAATATTACCAAACAGATGTTACTACAGAAGATTTAGAAAATATTTTTAAAGAAAATCAAATTGATTATATAATTCATTTAGCAGCACTGCCTTCCGTAGCTGATTCTATTAAGATGCCTCTTGTAGATTGCAGAGATAATTATCAGGCAACTGTTAATGTTTGTACATTAGCTAAAAAATACGGAGTTAAAAAGATTATATTTTCATCAACGGCAGCTGTGTATGCAAATCCTCAATATTTACCTGTTGATGAAAAGCACCCGACATCATATCTTTCACCGTACGCTATTACTAAAAATGCAGCAGAAAACTTTATAAAATATTGCGGCATTGACTACATAATATTTCGTTATGCAAATGTTTATGGAATTGGTCAAGACTGTTACGGAGAAGCAGGAGTTGTTGCTAAATTTTTTGATTTAATGACTCAAAATAAACCTGTACAAATACACGGTAACGGTAAACAATATAGAGATTTTGTTTATGTTGAAGATGTTGCAAAAGCTAATGTTCTTGCAATTAAAATTGATGTAGAAGGCGAAATAATTAATGTTTCTACTAATACAAGAACATCTATAAATGATTTGTTTGAAATTTTAAAAGATGAATTAGGCTACAAACTTGAACCAATACATACGGAAACCAGAGAAGGAGATATTGAGAAATCTATATTGAATAATGAAAAACTGATTTCCTTGTTCCACTTCATGCCTTCAATTGATATCAGAACTGGCATAAGGGAAATGGTTCGGGACTATAATATGCGTAATAAGGTTTGCGTATTATAGTTAAATCCCATTAATATTACAAGATACCAAGTTCTGACATTCAGTTTGAAAACATTGTTTTTTCAAGCAATAATAAATAGTTTTTTCTATATAAAAAGATAACCTGCCGCTAAAAATTAAGTTATACTGAGCCAAGTTATTTTTGTTAAGGCGAATTTAAAAGCCTAGATAAATCAGAAACATTATATAACTAAAATTTTTTAATAACAAAAACAGACTTCCGATTTTATGTTAATATGAGTAAAAGGGGGTTGTTTTGGATAGTATTCCTGATATTGCAAAAAAAGAACTAACAAAGTTACTTAATGGCAACAAAAACTTTATAGCAGGAAAGCCTACTGCTAAAAATATGTGTTTAAAGACTCTGCAAAGTCTTGCACTTTATCAAGAGCCATACGCTTGTGTTCTTAGCTGTTCTGATTCTAGAGTAGTGCCTGAGATAATTTTTGATTGCGGAATTGGTGAGCTGTTTGTTGTTCGTGTTGCGGGAATTGCAGTCGGACCAAATGTAAAAGAAAGTATTGAATATGCTATAAAAAAATTACACGTACCGCTTTTAAT
>CAMORE010000112.1 GCA_946623365.1 uncultured Acinetobacter sp. | reverse complement strand
TTGCATTTATCTAACTTATTATTAGACATGTACAATTGTGAAGTCGGAAACTCCAAGCAATCCAGTTAATTATTAACTATTTTTATTTAATCTAAATTTATCTCGTATAGTAGTGTGAGAAATAGGCAAGGGTGTAAAAATATTAACCGTTAACACTCTTAAATAATTATACAAATGACCTTTGCTATTGTATAAAAACACTAAACAGAACTATAAGAACCAATTACATAAAACATTTTTACGTTTTTTGTAATCTCTTCAAATGCGTCCTGAACTCTTTTGTCCTGAATATGTCCTTCAAAATCTATGTAAAAAACGTATTCACCTAATTCTTTTTTAGAAGGTCTTGAATCAATGTATGACATATTTATTCCATAAGTTTCCAATATAGAAAGAATTTTGCTTAATGCACCCGCCTTATTTTCGGTAGAAAATGTTATACTAGTTCTGTCTTTCCCTGTTTGAGGAGCTAAAAATTTACCGAGTAAAATGAATCTTGTTTTGTTATTCGGTTCATCATTTATTTCTTCTTCAATGACCGGAACATTATACATCTTCCCGCATTCAATGCTTCCGATTGCACTTATTGTTTTATCTTTTGATGATAATGATTTTATTGCGGCAGAAGTTGACAAAGTTGCTTCTTCTATCAGTGAATCAGAGAAGTTTGCATTTATATATTGTTTGCATTGCGCTAAAGCTTGAGGATGTGAACGGATTATTTTTATCTCGCTTTTTTCCCCATATCCAAGCAGAGCATGCTTAACATCCATTGTAGTTTCCGCAATAATTTTGATTCCTTCTTTTTTAAGAGAAGATAAGTTATCCAGAGTTTCTCTAACAATCCCTTCAATAGAATTTTCAATCGGAATAACTCCGACTATGTCTTCTGAATTTTCGTCCTTCAACGCTTTTATAACTGATGATATTGATTTTAAATTAGTGCTAACGCAATTAAAATTAAAGTGTTTTATGAATTTGTTTTTCGCAAAATCACTATATGAACCGTTAGGGCCTAAAAATAATAACTTTTTTATTTTTGATGTATCCAGAATATCTTGTTCCATATTCACAATCCTTTAATTTTTATTGAAACTGCGTTTTAAAAGTGAATTTATATTGTTTATTGCAGTATTAGTATCACCTGAAGCATAATATATTTTTGCAATTAAAAACTCTCGTCCTACTGACGGAGAAAGCTTATTAGCCTTATTAGCAAAACTTAATGCAGTTCCGTATTTTTTGTAAGCAGCATATATACCTGCCATATCTTCATATGCAATTGCTAATATCTCTTCATTCTTTGTTTGTTCAATGACATTTTTATATTCAGCTATTGCATTTTTGAAATCGCCGTTTGCTTTATATTTTTTTCCGTTTAACAAAGATTGAAAACTGTAATCAAATGTATCTGAAGATTCATTTGTTTTTGTGTCTTCTATTTCTGTTATGTCTTCATTCACTCCTTTAGGAGCTTTAATTTCTTGAATAGATGTGTCTTCCCATTCAGTATCATTTGAACTGTATAAAACGCCGCGTTTTTTTTGCGGAGATTCTGTGTTTTTATTTTGTTCCTTGTTTTCTTCAGAACTTATATTATCAGATGTCGTGCTTTCTTTCATATCAGGCTTTGCTGCAGAATTAAGCTCTTCTATATTTACATTCTGAGTTTTTTGTTCATCAGGAAGAAAATCAAACGCTTTAATTACAGCAATTGCAAATAAAGCACATATAACAACCAGTATAATCATGTATTTTTGTGAATCAAAATCGTAATTATTATTCATACTTTCTCCAAACTTATTTCTTTAATTCTACACCAAAAGCAAACATTGCGAAATCATATTTTACAGGATCCTCCGGACAAAATTCTTTTAATTTGTGTGTAAGTTCAATAACAGCCTGATAATCGTTGCTTTTTCTTGATAATAATCCCATCTCTCTCGATTGTCTTGCAACATGAACATCAAGAGGAATCAATAAGTCCTTAGGTTTCATAAATGTCCAAATGCCTTTATCTACTGCTGATTTTCTGACCATCCACCTTAAAAACATGTTCATTCTTTTCATTGCGCCGCCTTTTTGCGGATTCGGTATCATATGATAAAATCCTTGTCCGGCGTTTTTTGGTGCTAGGGAGTAAAAATAATCAACAACTTTTTGAAGAAAGTGATCATATTTTACCCCGCGTTCTTGTGAAAATGAGTACGAGAACAATTCTTCAAGACCTTTTGATTCTTTGTACAGATTGTGCAGGATTTCAAAAATCGGAATTATGTCATAATCTTTTGAAAATCTGTATTCAAGTCCTTTTAAATTACTAAAATCCCCATTTTTTATATAATTAGCAATGTCGTTATCTGCTCGTTTAAATAAATCTTCAAGTTTACTTATAAACATTTTTCTATTTCCATATGCAAACAATGACGATATGAATCCTGCAAGTTCAATATCCTGTTTATTAGTAAAACGATGAATAAACTGAACGGGATCATCTTTTATAAAACTCTCATTTTCATATTTACTTGCTAGTATATCCAGTTCGATTTTTGTTATCATTTTCGTATCCTTTTCCAGAATTCTTTTAATATTTTATCACAAGTTTCTTCTTCTATTCCTCCGTAAACTTTTATTTTGGAGTTAGCAAGTTTGGGTAAATTTAAAACACTTTCAAGCGCTCCGTATTGAATATTATATGAACCAAAATATATAGTTTTAATGCCTGATTGAATTATCGCCCAGGCACACATTGGACAAGGCTCAAGAGTTACGTATAATTCGCAGTTGTTGAGCCTTGAAGTTTTGAGCTTTTTCTGAGCTTTTTGTATTGCAAGAATCTCTGCATGTGCAGTTATGTCATCATTTTCTTCCCTAAGGTTATGAGCAGATGCAATAATTTTATTATCACATTTAATCACACATCCTATCGGAATGTCTTTACTGAATTTTAATGCTTTTTTTGCTTCTTCAATCGCGTTTTTCATTTTTTATTCTGTGATGAGCTTTCTTTCTGCTGTTTTACGGTCTATTTTTATCCCTTAGCTTCATCACCCCAAAACTCGTCATCATAGTAAGCAAGTTCTAAGTTCCCTAATATTACAACATCACCGTTTTTAAGTCCGTATTTTTTCAGTTCATCAAAAACTCCCATTCCTTTAAGAATGTTTTGAAGTCTTATAACTTGTTCTGTATTTCTGGAATCCGTAACCTTTGCCAGACGGTTAATTTTCCCGCCGTTAATTATGTATGCATCCTTTGCAATTTTGTTAATTTCAAAAGCGCTATCGTCATTATCATATGCGCCCAAATCTTCTTCAACCTGTATCTCAAATACCGGTTTCGGAATCTCATCAACTTTTGAATCAATAAAGTGTAATAGATCTTTAACACCTTCTTTTGTAACAGCAGAAATTGGGAATATATCAACTGCTAATTTTTTAAATTCATTTATACATTTACTCAAATCGTCTTTGCTAATTGCATCAATTTTGTTTAAGACAAGGACTTGATATAAATTACCCAAATGCTCCGAATGTTTTTTTAGTTCATTATTAATAATTTTATAATTGTTTACAGGATTTTCCGCTGTTAAATCTACAATATGAACCAGAAAACGGCATCTTTCTACGTGGCGTAGAAATTCGTGTCCCAAACCTACTCCATCAGAAGCACCTTCTATCAGTCCGGGTATATCAGCAATAACATATGAGCCTCCGTCTGATTTTTGGACAACTCCAAGATTTGGTACTAATGTCGTAAACGGATAATCAGCAATTTTTGGTTTAGCAGAACTTACTGCACTTATGAAAGTAGATTTACCTGCATTTGGCATCCCTAATAAACCAATATCAGCGATTAATTTTAATTCTAATTCCAAAACTCTTTCAATTCCGGGTTCTCCGGGCTCACAAAATTGTGGTGCTCTTTTTTGTGCTGTTGCAAAACGCGCATTCCCTCTTCCGCCTCTTCCACCTTTTGCAATAAGAACAGTTTGTTCATTTTCTGTTAGGTCAGCAATTATATTTCCGCTTTTTGTATCACGAACCATTGTCCCCAAAGGAACTTTTATATATAAGTCTTTTGCACAAGCACCATGCATTCCCTTTATGCCGCCGTTTTCACCTGAGGGTGCTTTATAGACTGATTTAATTTTAAAATCTAAAAGAGTAGACATATTTTCATCGGCTACAAAGTATATGTCTCCTCCGCGTCCGCCGTCACCACCGGCAGGACCGCCTTTGTCAACATATTTTTCTCTGCGCCAAGCCACCATACCGTTTCCGCCATGACCTGAGATTACTCTAATTTTAGCTTTATCTAAAAATTTTACCATTATTAATTTTAGTATTTACCTCTTTAATTAATATATTTTATTATTTTCTCCTGTCTTTGTAATACAATAGTATTATGAACAAGGTTAAAAATACATTATTTAGTAACAAACCCGTTACAATTGATAATAATTCTTTGATTATGGCTATTGAATCAAGCTGTGATGAAACTGCCTGTGCAATTGTTAGAGGCGGTAGAGAAGTTTTATCAAATATTGTCGCATCTCAAATAAAAATTCACGAAGAGTACGGAGGCGTAATTCCGGAAATTGCTGCAAGAGAACATTTAGAAGCAATAAATATAGTTATTGATGAAGCTTTTAAGCAAGCAGGTGTAAATGGGACTCAAATTGATGCTTATTCAGGTACGGTAGGACCGGGGTTAGTCGGATGTCTTCTTGTTGGTATGAATGCTGCTAAAACGTTAGCATTAGCTTACGATAAACCTTTTATAGGGGTAAATCATTTAAATGCTCATTTAGCGGCTAACTTCATTGATACAGATTTAGAGCCTCCGTTTATTGCATTACTTGTTAGCGGCGGGCATACTCAGATTATTGAAGTTAAGTCTTATGCTGATATGGAAATAATAGGTGAAACAATCGATGATGCAGTAGGAGAAGCTTACGACAAAGTTGCACGTTTAATAGGTCTTCCATACCCCGGCGGGCCAAAGCTTGATAAACTTGCTCAAGAAGGCAATCCGTTTGCTTTTAAGTTACCGGAAGCGAAAGTCGGAGAATATGATTTTAGCTTTTCCGGACTTAAAACAGCATCATTAAGACTTGTTAAAAGTTTTACAGACAAAAATTTACCCCTTCCGCTAAATGACATATGTGCAAGTTTTCAAGAATGTGTTTCTGCAACTTTGTATAAAAAGGTTAAACACGCTTTAGAGGAAACAGGTTATAAACAAGTTGTTTTAGCAGGCGGTGTAGCTGCAAATTCAGAGATACGAAAAAAAATATTCAGTTTATGTGATTTTGGATACAAAGTATTTGCTCCTCAGATGAAATATTGTACCGATAATGCTTCTATGGTTGCATCTGCTGCCTTCTTTTTTGAAAATACTTTTGATGACATTAATGTAGAAGTTTTTTCAAGAGTAAAAGCATAATGTAATTTATCCCTTCACCTTTGCCCATTTTTCACAAGATACGATTGAATTCTACGCTCAAATTATTTACAAATTGTCACGATTCTACTTTTTAATGTATTCAATGTGTAAATCAATAACAAATACGCAAAAAAAAATTTTTAGACGTTTTGTAAATAATATGAATATACAAAATAAAACAAATTATTCTTTTCAAGCAAGAAATAAAACAATTCGCTTTGCTGATGATATTGCAAGACATGTAAATGTTTGTTACCCCAGAGAATCTTCTTCAATGGTTGACGATTTTATAAATGTTCAATGCTTCAGAAAACTAAAAGAAAGACTTAATGAAAGAACTGATACAATGAGAACAGATGTTTCTGATGCTTTTGATGAAACAGATAACTTCATCGGAAAAATTTTATCTTTTATTAAGCCTATAAGAAAACACAGAATCGGAAATTGCGGAGAAAGCGCTCAACTTGCTACTATCATTGCAAAAATAAACGGAATTGCAAATTGTTATATTGCAAGCTTAAAAACTGCAAACGGTAAAAATCTTGATCACTCAGTTCTCTTTGTTAACGATGAGAAACCATATATTATTGATACTTGGTTAGGGTTTGCAGATTATTTGCAAAACGCAATAACAAGATATAAAAGCGAGTATAGACATCATTTTAATTTTAAAAATGATGAGGATACATTAGTATTTAAAAAACTGGAAAATGATTATACTGAATTTTTGAATCAAGATTTTAAAAAAACTCATATAAATAAAATTAAGAGGATATATCCTCAATTGCTGAAAAAACGCGGATATGTTGAATAAATA
>CAMORE010000111.1 GCA_946623365.1 uncultured Acinetobacter sp. | reverse complement strand
CGTTCACGAATCTCTGCTAAACGTTCGTTTATCTTTGCGCCCAGTTTTCTTTTGCAATCCGCGCATCCTCTCAGAGCGTTTTCACATTCCTGACGGGTAATTTCTACATCGCTTACTTTATTTACGCTGTTTTCGCTATTTACCCCATTTACCCCATTTACCTCATTTACCCCTCCGAATATTTTCCAATATTTGAAAGCAACTTCGCATTCATCGGGATGTCCTGGGTCATCTTTTTTTATACGACTTCTGTCTGTAATTGCAGTCATTACTTTTTTAGCTGTAACTTCAGCGGTATCAGAAATTTTTATATCATTATGAAAAGATTTGCCCATTTTATTTCCGTCTAAACCGCAAATTAGCGAACAATTATTAAGTTTAGGCTGAGGCTCTTTAAAGAAATCGGTATTATAAATGTTATTAAATCTTCTTACTATATCTCTTGTCAGTTCAACATGGGCAACCTGATCTATTCCGACAGGCACTAAATCCGCATTAAAAGTTAAAATATCCGCAGTCATAAGAACGGGATATCCCATAAGACCATAGTTTATTTGAGTTCCCATACCTTCTTTTGTTTTAAGAATTTTTGCCATATCTTTTAGGGTTGGGTCACGCTCTACCCAATTTTGAGGTGTAATCATACTTAAATATATATGCAATTCCGCAGTTTCAGGAACCAATGATTGAACGTATATTGTTGATTTATTCGGGTCAATTCCGCAAGCGAGCCAGTCAGTAACAACATCCAAGACATCTTGTCTAAGATTTTCCGTTTTATCATATTTAGTTGTTAAAGCGTGCCAGTCTGCAACAGAAAAATAGCAATCATATTCATCTTGCAGTTTTACCCAGTTGTCAATTACACCCAAATAGTGTCCCAAGTGTAATTTCCCTGTAGGGCGCATACCTGACATAATTCTTTGTTTCATATATACCTCTTTTTCTGCTGTTTTGTCTTAGGAGTGTTGTAATTAAAATTTTTAAATATCTTTTGTTCTTAATACAACAATTTCTCCGGCTTTTAAATTTAATAAAAGTTTTTTACCTTTAAATTCAATATTATTATCACCATGAACTATTTCAAATTTCAACTTTTTATTAGACTTAACATCTTTAATTTCAGTATTTTTTGTTTCATTATTAAAATCTAAATTTCCTATGACTATAATTTTTTCAAGTTTTTTATTTTTGTTATTTTTAGATATAGTGAAAGCAAATACCTTATCATTATCTGTTTTTAGGCTTGAGAAATTTCCTTTTCGTATTAAATCAATATTATTCTCTCTAAATTTACCTGCGGATTTAACATTTTTTAGGATGTTGTGGTTTATACCTTTTTTGCCGCCGTCAGGTTTTCTTGAGAAATTAAATATATCTATTTTCCCTCTGTGAACAAAGTATGTATCATCATCTGTTTGAGTGTATTCTGCCCTTCCGTTTGCCCAAGGGTAAATATATTCATCTCCGTTCTGGAAACCGTCAATATAGTAAGGATTGTACGGTAAAACCGCTTCAAGCCAAGCAATCATGATTGAAAAATTCTCGCCATGAAGAATTACAGGGCTTATTTCGTCGTGTGTTGTAAAGCTCAGTATCACACTTTTATTATCTTTATATGAATTTAAAAGCTTTTGATTGAATTTAAGATGTTCTACAAACTCATACGCATTCCAATCCTTAAGATTGAAGAAGCTTCCGTAATAACCGTCAAAACCTGATTTTAAGAGCTCATTATAGGGGGTAAATTCTGCATATCGGCTCGGCGGCTCTCTCCAAGAATCGGAGGCTTCCGCTAAAAATAAAAATTCTTTATCACGTTCTCTTGCATATTTTACCAGTTCTTCCCAAAACTTAGATGGTTTTATTGTTGCAACATCTGCTCTAATTCCGTCAGCACCTATATATAAAACCATATCAATAAATTTTTTGTGAATATTTAATACATCCCGGTTTAAATTATCATTTGTTCCCGTATTAAGCAATCTTACGTCTGTCCAATCAGTCGGAACAATTGATACGTTTCTGTCATCTTTAATAAATAATTCAGGATGTTTTAAGAACAGGTCGTATGAACCGCAGCTCGGAACGTCTATAATTACACGAATTTTCCTTTTGTGGCATTCATCAATAAAATACTTAGCCTGTTCTATCGGAGATAAACTTGAATTCTTATCTGCCAGTTGACTGTTAATGTTTTCAAAATCTGCAATTGCGTACAATGAACCCGCTGTACCAAGAGCTTTTAATTTTCCGACAGGAGTAATTGGAAGAACGTGCAGTGTATTAATACCTAAACCTTTTATTTCATCAAGTCTTTCAACTGCATTAATAAAGTTGCCGCTTTCTTCATTTTTATCAATAATCTCATTACCGTTTGTATCTTTGGCATTAAAACTTCTGATATTTATTCCGAGTATGTTAGCCTGATTATTAAGAAATAATGTTCTTAAATCATTATTTTCACCGGCATGACAATTCATAGTAAAAACAAGCATTAATATAAATGACAAAACAGTTTTATTGATTTTCATTATATCTCCTCATATTCAATTTTTATTTTAACAGATAAATGAACTTTATGCTAATATCTGAATATGAATTATTATACGAAGCAAACGCAGATTGGTTTTATAACAATATCCGAAGAAAAAGGTTTTATTACATCTCTGAAGTTTAAAAACGAAGTATATAAATCTAAATGGGACAAGTATTTTTTGTCAGAGATTCTTAATGATGCTTTTAATCAATTGGATGAATATTTGTCAGGAAAAAGGACAGTTTTTAATTTACCGCTGAATCCGCATGGAACAAAATTCCAACAGAAGGTTTGGAGTTCTTTATTCTCAATTCCATACGGAGAAACAAGAAGTTATAAAGATATTGCTGAAAAGATAGGGAATAAAGACTCTTCGAGAGCAGTAGGACTTGCTAATAATAAAAATCCTATTCCGATTTTTATTCCTTGTCACAGGGTAATCTCTTCAACCGGTGACTTATCAGGGTATTCAGGCGGTTTAGAGTTAAAGCGGCAGCTTCTTTCGCTAGAAGGTTTTAATGCTACTCCTTAATCTGAAAAACACATTTTATGCAGTGTGCTTTTGGCTGTAATACCAGATTATCATCCAAATCATACATTTTAGCGATTCTTGTTACAAGGGGTTCACCGCACATAGGACAGCGTAAATCAGTTTTATGGTTCAGAATTTGTGATTTTATATTTTCAATAACTTCATCAGGAATCTCTTGAAATTCATAACTGCGTTCATATTCTTTAAGCTCTTTAGGAGAGACTTTTAGTACTCTTGCAAGTTGTTGACGTTGTGTAACGGAAAGAAACAGTTCCTTTCCGGATTCAATATCTTCCAGAATTTCTAATTTTATGTTGGCTTTATTTGCAAGACCCGACACCGATAGTCCTGCTTTTTCTCTCTTTTTTTGAATAAATTCTGCTAAGCTTTCCATAATATAATTTATACTATAAATATAAAATTTTTACATATATTTTGATAATTATATACAAAGTACAGTAAAGCAAGCAATGACAGCTTTGCTTACTTTGCTTTTTATATAGTTACATATATTTTTCTTAAACAACTGTCAATTCAATAATAGATTATGTTATGATTGAATATGTTCAATATTTTTAATGAAATATTAAAAACGGAATCTTATATTATGAAAAAATATTTTATTGGTAATAAATCGGATAATCTTTTAATCTTTTTTACGGGTTGGGGCTGTGATGAGTATGAATTTGAACATATTAGCTCAAAATCAGATATTTTACTCTTGTACGATTATTCTGATTTAAATATTGATTTTGATTTTTCTAATTACAAATCTTTTGATCTAATAGCTTTTTCTGCGGGTGTATTTGTTGCGTCAGTCGTAAACTTCGATTTTAAAATTAATACGAAGATTGCTATAAGCGGAAATCCTTATTTATTTGATGAAAATATCGGTCTTTCAAAAAAAGTTCAGACCCTTTTATGCAATATAACAGAAGATAATGCTGATGACTTTGCGCTAAATTATTTAATAAAAACAGAAGAGGAACGGAATCTTTTTCATCATTCAAAAAGGACATTAGAAAGTTGTAGGGCAGAATTTGAAAATCTAAAACAGATTTATGATATGTCTAAACAATCTATATCTGATACATATTCATATGCAATTTTCGGAGAGGATGATTTGTTATTTAATATTTCTGCACAAAAAGAATATTTTGGTAACAGGATAAATATTGTTAAGAATGCGCGTCATAATTTATTCTTTAGAATTAGTGATTATGAACAAATTTTTGATTTTATATCTAATAAAAATATATAGTCTAAAACTTTAGAGTTTAGTTTTTGTTCTTTTGTATATTAAAATTTGAAGAAATTTTTTAATTATCATAATATAGAAATATGAAAGCCGAAGTATTGAAAAGAATAAGAATAGAACGATATTTATTCGGGGTAATAATGGCTTTTGTTATGGTATTTGTAGCAGAAGTTACCCATGAAACGGAAATTATTTTTCCTGAGATTTGTGCGTTAACAATAGGTGCTTGGGTTAGTGAGCAGCAACCTTGGAAAACAAATAAAAGGCGAATTTTTATACTTATGTCATTAGCGGCTTTGTTTGGAGTTCTGGTTGTTAAATTTTGTGCTGCAGCCTTGATATTTCAGGTTTGTTTGTGTTTTGCCTTTACTGGATTTATTTTGACATTGTTTAAAACAAACTTTGTGCCGATTATTTCTGCGTGTATATTACCGGTATACTTAAGAACGGATAGCTGGATATATCCGATTTCTGTTTCTGTAATGTCACTTATAATTATTTTTGCACAATGGTTAATGGAAAAATATCATTTTCGACCGGTCAATAATTTTGTTCCCTGTGAATTTGATACAAAAGAACAGGTAATAAAATGGTCAAAACTGTTGTTAGTTTTTGGACTCATTGCATTGATACCGTTTAAAACTCATCAAATATACTTTCTTGCACCACCGCTAATAGTGATGTTTACAGAACTATCTAATCCAAAAAGTCCTGCCAGAACTAAACCGTTGTACATTGTAGGCTTAATGACTTTTGCTTCGTTTATCGGTTGTGTATTAAGGTTGGTGTTAAATATTTATTTAGGATTCCCTTTATTTATTTGTGCGGCAGCGGCTTGTATAATTTTGTTTTGCACATTGGATAGGTTGAGAATATTTTTCCCTCCGGCAGGAGCAATATTATTGATACCTATGATTTTAGATAAAAAACTGCTTATATTATTTCCGACGGAAGTATTAATAGGAGCGTTGTTATTAAGTACTTGTGCTATATTGCTTTTTAAAGATTCATAAAATTTAAAAGAGTGAATATCTGATATGTTCTATTGTAATATGTATGAATTCATATATTGAATATTATTCGGGAATGTGTAAAAATAAAATACAACAAATAAAATAAAGAATTAGCAGAAAAGGAGCGAATATGAAAAAAGTTTTATCAATAATATTAATGATGCTATTATTTGGTTCCAATATAGTAAATGCAGAGCAAAAAATTGCCGTAGTTGATGTGCATGCCGTAGTTTCAAAATCTGCACAAGTTCAAGCGTTAAAGAAAGAACAGCAAACAAAAATGCAAGAATTGGAAAAATGGCTAAAAACAGCTTATGCAGATATTCAAAAGCAAAAAACAGATGACGATAAAGAAAAATTAATAAAGAAGTACAACTCAGAATTTGCAAAAAAGAAAGAAGCTATAGCAAAGGATTATGCAGCAAAATTAAAGGCTGCGGATAAGAGTATAACGGATACAATTGCAGCTCAAGCAAAACTAAAAGGTTATACAATGGTAATAGCAAAAGGTGTTGTTGTATTTGGTGGTGATGATATAACAGCAGATGTTCAAAAAGCTGTAAAATAGAAAATCATCTTTATTTTATAATATATCTGTAATGAATTAATGAGGAGTTACATGAATGCAGCAAGATAATGTAGTATTTTATAATCCTGTCGATGAATTGGATGAAGATTTAAATATAAACCTTGAGAAGATATGGAAAACCATTTGGAGCAGAAGAGTTTTATTAATAAAAGTTTTTTGTTCAGTTTTAGCTTTCTTTATTTTGCTTACCTTTATATTGCCAAAAAAATACAAAGTAACAGCAGATTTATACATAAATAAATCAAACAATTCGAACTTAATGGAGGTTAACCCATATATTCTTGATGAAGCGGCTGGACCTGCTATTTCTATGGGTGTGGATAAAGCTATAAATAATGAAATAGAATTAATGAAATCAGAGTTGGTATTGGATAAAGTTATTAGAGATAATAACATTGTTTATAAAAAAA
>CAMORE010000110.1 GCA_946623365.1 uncultured Acinetobacter sp. | reverse complement strand
TTTATTAAAGAGAGTAAAAGATTTATAAGGAGTATTTATTATGAGTATTGGCGCAAGAGAATTTATTGACAAATTATTAGTTGAAAAGTATTCAAATACACAAGTAGATAACCACAATGAAGATGCATTTACTTCTAAAGTTAATGCTGATGATATGATGTACGCAATGAATGCATCTGCCGCTAATTTTAAAACTATGCTTGCACTAAATAAAAGATTAACCAGCGTTTGTTACGGAGTAGTTTCAAAATCTGCAAAATATGTTACTACAGATGATTTAGTTAATGCCTAGAAAAGTTTTACTCGCGTATACAAAAATAAATACTTTTAAGACGAAAGCTGATTATACTCTTTCGTCTTTTTGAATTTTATGCTTATATGACTTTACCCCTAAATATATCTGTTATAAAATTTGGATATGGCTGTATATTTTTTTTACGGGGATGAAGACTATAATATAGAATTAGAACTTGAGCAAATGCGTGCCAAGTTAAATCCTGATTTCTTATCAATGAGCTATCAAGTATTGGATAATCCTGATTATTCAACCTTAATAACTGCTTTAAGAACACCTCCTATGATGTTTGGTGATATGCTTTTGGTTATTAACTCAGAAGGATATTTTTCAGGTAATAAAAATTGGTTTGAAGACTCGGAACTTTCTGATATTGACGATGCACTTAAAAATAATCCGCAAGGTTTGAACATTGTTTTTGTTGTACGTTTGCCCAGAGATGAAAAGAAGAAACTAGATTCAAGAAAAAAATTATATAAAATATTGAATAAATATAATTCAAAGGAATTCCCGACATATAAAACTTATAATACAGCAGAAATATCCGTCTGGACAAAAAGTCGGGCAAAATCAAAAGGGATATCTTTAAAAGATGATGCTATCGAACTTCTTATAGAACAGATAGGTAACAACCTGCGTCAAATTGACGGTGAGATGGATAAATTAAAACTCATTGCATATCCTGAAAAGATAGTTACAAAACAAATGGTTGAAGACATTTGCATATCTAACCAAGACTTGTTCAATTTTACGGAACTTGTCATGAAAGGTGAAAAAGATAAGGCATTATTAGAATTCAAAAGGCTGCTTGATAAAAAACATCCGCTGGAATTATTATCGGCGATTCAAACAATGCTGCGTAAGTGGATTATTATAAAGACGAAATCTTCCGGTATATTTGCTTTTGAATTATCCAAATTAACCGGAATGACTGAATATGGAGTTAAGCAAACCATACAAAAACTAAAAAAGACTCCTGTTTCAGAATTAGTAAAACTTAAAGAAAATTTATTTAATGCGGAATTTAATATTAAATCTGCGGAATCTATAGATATTATATCGGAGGTTGAGTGTGCAATTATCAGATAAATACCAGTTTTTAACAAATTATTTTACTCAAGCTCTGACAACTTCCGACAGGGCACTTCCTCAGAGTATTTTGTTCTACGGAAACGATTTAGAATCTCAATATATTTTAGCAAAAGAAATTGCACGTATATTAAATTGTAAGGAGGATAAAAGTGATAACTGTGAATGTCTGAATTGCAAATGGATAAAAGAAGAGACACATCCCGCAGTTATGACAGTATCCCGCGTAGATAATAAACCTGATGACGATGATTCTAAGACTGTTATTTCGATAAAGCAATCACAAATGATTAAGGAATCTTTGGTTACTGCTTCCGAATTCCACAGAGTATTTATATTTTGTGACAGAGATGATGAAGGTAATATATCAGGACTTAATCCGACAAATTTTCAAGCAGAAACGGCTAATTCTCTTCTTAAAATAATAGAAGAACCTCAGCCAGGTGTTACATTTATATTCTTAACAAGATATATTGATGATGTTTTGTCAACTATTATATCCCGTTCACAATGTTTCTTTGTTCCTTCAAAAAAAATTGTTAATTATGATTTTTCTTGTATTGACGGGATTTTTACCGATTATCTTAACTTTGAAAGAAAGGATGTATTTGATATCTCTCAAAAATTGCAAGATTTAACAAAAGAGGTGCCGACAGAAAAAGTTTTAGAAAGTATACAGAATTATATTTTAGCAATTATAAAATCTAACCCTAAAAGAACAGATTTAATTAAGCATATAGAATTTGCCGAAGAAGCTAAACGCCAAGCAAAATTAGGAATGAAGCCAATAAATATATTTGATGATTTATGCTTAAAACTTATTAAATAAATATGTATTATTTGTAATAAAATAATATTATGGAAAATGTATTTGGGAATATTCATTCAATTGAAACCTGCGGAACGGTTGACGGTCCGGGAATAAGATTTGTTGTATTTACTCAAGGTTGTCCGATGAGATGCTTGTATTGTCATAATCCTGATACTTGGAATACAACTAAAAACAAATTTTTGTCCGCCAATGATATTTTAAAACAATATGATTCCGTAAAGGAATTTTGCAAAGGAGGAATTACGGTTACAGGCGGAGAGCCTCTTATGCAAATCAATTTTGTAACCGAACTTTTTAGTAAAGCAAAAGAAAAAAGCATACATACCGCTCTTGATACGTCAGGTATTCTTTTTAACCCTGATAACACAGAAAAATTTGATAAATTATTACAATATACTGATTTAGTTCTTTTGGATATAAAACATATAAGGGAAGAAGAACATATAAAATTAACGGGACATTCCAATAAAAATATTTTAGCTTTTGCAAAATACTTGTCAGAGAATAATAAGCCAATGTGGGTTCGTCATGTTGTTATTCCTACGATAAACGACAACCCTGAATTTTTGAAAGAATTAGGTATTTTTATGCGGGGACTAAAAAACATTAAAGCGTTAGATGTCTTGCCATATCACGATATGGCAATTCCAAAATATGAAAATCTCGGGATTGAATACCCGCTAAAAGGAATTCCTCCAATGCAAAAAGAAGATGCAATCAATGCCAGAAATATAATTATGGAAAGTTTTAAAAATTTCAGGTCTTTGCAAATTCAATGAACTCAAAAATATTTTGATTAATAAAAAGAGGTTGTCTAAAAAGTCAAATTTATAATAATTTGCAAATTACATAAACTGGCGTAGAAACCCCTCGCCCCTTGTGGGAGAGGGGTAGGGGTGAGGGGTCAATATCTGCAAATTTGTTAACTTTTTGGTCACCCTCTTTTTTAAGAAAGGAGATTTTTTATAAGAGAATTTAGGAATTTTAAACTGTTTCTATGATTGCACCTGTAGGAATGTATTCACGTTTTACAAATACTTTTCTTACAAGTTTATCTATACTTTTTTGATGTTCGTCTACAAAGTTTTTGTAACCGGCTGAACCCTTCGGAAGAATTGTTCCGTCAGGTTTTACTACGCTGACAAGTTCTTGACCCACAAAGTTACCTGTATATCCGTCAGCAATTTTATCCGAGAACCTGCTTACACCGATTCCGTCAATTAGTTCGCCATCTCTGAAGAATTTACTTTTAGAAAAAGCATCTTGACTTGCGTCAAGTTTAAAAGCTTGCATTTCAGGAGAAGAAAAATCAAATCTTTCAAGAGTTGTAAACTCTCTAAGTACCGGATTCTTATCACCATATTGTCCCATAGTCATTTTTAAAACATCATCTCCATAAGTATTAGTATATCTTATGCTTGCGACATCTTTAAGCAGACTCTTATCAACATCTTTATCTTTTCCGAGTTCTGTTATTATTTTTTCAAATTTATCAAGCATTTTAGCATCTGTACTCTTTGATTCAGCTTCTGTAAGCCTTGGTAAAATATTTTCACCAATCGGATCAAGGACTTTTGTAATCTTGCCGTCTTTTGTAAATACTACGTATTTATCAGTACCTACTGTTACTCTAAATCCTTCAAGAGCAGAATTTGAAGCGCTAAATGCTTGTCTTTCCGCACTTATTGCAGGAAGTATTCCGTATTCTCTTTCTGCAAAATGTTGAATATCTTTACCTGAACGAGTTGTTGTTTTTCCCGGGATATTAAATCTTATCTTTCCGTCAGGACATTTTACGGCTCTTAAGTTTGCTAATGCTCCTTCTGCTTTAGTAGAAGAGCTTTCTCCTCTATTTAAAATTGATTTTACGTATTTTTGAGCTTTGGCAAAATTGCCTTTTTTCATTAACCAGAGAGCACCTGCGCCTGCAATTGTTAACCCTCCGATGGTTGCTATAGTTCCAAAACTTGAAGAATTACTATTTGCATTAGCTGATGAATTATTTCCACCTGCAACAGGAATTGCGCCATCTTCTGTTTTATTATTTTTGACTGAATCAGAAGCGGATGTATCATAATCATCATATGCATAACTTTCTTTACCGCCTTTAAAATTTACATTACGGGTTTTCCAAGCTTCTTGAAAAAATTGATTACCCCAAATGCTCATCGGATCATAACCCATCAATGGATTGATACCGTAGTATTGATCAGTCATAAAAACCTTCCTTTCAAAAATACCTTATTTAACCTTATATATATAAAGTTATTTTCATTTTTGAAATTGCTTTTTTATGGAAAAACTGCTTTACAAAACTTTACAATTAAGAGTTATTATCTTGCGCAAATTGTTTGTGCAACATAAACTCCCGATGCGGAAGCTTGTATCAAACCTCTTGTTACACCTGCTCCGTCACCGATTGTAAACAGATTTTTAACGCCTTCAGTTTCAAGTTCATTAGTAAGTTTTACGCGTGCTGAATAGAATTTAACTTCTATACCATACAGTAAAGTATATCTGGAAGCAGTTCCCGGAGCAATTTTATCAAGTGCAAACAGCATTTCAATAATACTTTTCATCTGTCTGTAAGGAATAACAAGACTTAAATCTCCTGGAGTAGCACATGTAAGAGTCGGAGTTATTACGCTTGATTTTATTCTGTCAGGAGTAGAACGTCTGCCATCGAGTAAATCTCCGAACCTTTGAACAAGAATTCCGCCCGCTAACATATTTGCAAGACTTGCAATGTGCTGTCCGTATGCAATCGGTTCTTTAAACGGTTCCGTAAATTTTTTGCTGACAAGAAGTGCAAAGTTTGTATTGTTAGTTTTTATATTGGCGTAACTGTGACCGTTGACAGTTGCAATTCCGTTATAATTTTCCTGAACAACCTCTCCGTTAGGATTCATGCAGAACGTTCTGACTTCATCTCCAAAAGTCGGAGAATGATATACAAGCTTTGACTCATATAATTTATCTGTTAGCGGTGCAAACACCGGTGCCGGCAATTCTACACGAACACCAACATCTACAGCATTATTTACCATACCGATTTTATTTTTTGCAAATTCGTGTGTAAGCCAATCCGCACCTTCTCTTCCGGGAGCTATGATTGTATACTCTGCTTTTATTGTTTCTCCGTTATCCAGAATAATTCCTTTTACTTGTTCACATTCTACAATTAAACTTTCTGCTCTGACATTATTCAATATTGTAATTTTGTCATCTAAGTAATCCTGCATGTGCTTTAAAACATCCAGACTTCTTTCTGTTCCCAAATGACGAACAGGAGAATGAACAAGTTTAAGTTCTGCAAGGACAGCCTGACGCTCAATTTCTCTAAAGACTTCCATATCAGTTCCGAAAACTTCATCTGTTGCACCATGCTCAAGATACATGTTATCTGCATATTTTATTAAATCTTCAACTTTCTTCCGCGGTAAATAATCAACCAGATGACCTCCAACATCAGGAGTAAGCGTAAGTTTCCCGTCTGAGAAAGCACCTGCACCGCCCCATCCGCATAACAGACCGCATCTTTTACAATTTACACATTTTGGAGAACCTTCTCTAAGCGGACATTTTCTGTTTTCTATTTTTTGTCCTTTTTCTATCAGAATCACTTTCCAGTCAGGTTTCAATTTTACGATTTCTAACGCTGAAAATATTCCTGCCGGTCCTGCTCCAATAATTGCTACATTGTACATGTTCATACTCCTAATCTTAAAATCCCGTACATATCAAGCATACTTTAAATATAAGGTAATTACAAGCACTGCAGTTTAAAAGCAGTAATACAGCAATAAAAGAAAAGTTGCTAACTTGTGATTAGCAACATTAAATAAACACGAGGATATTAAGAGAGAGTATAAAAAAGTTGTTGTAAAAGGAAAGTTGGCTAATTTACCTATTCCCTTTGTCTGCGTAACCTTAGTTACTGCCCTGTTGTTTTTTTTATCTTACTTTATCTTACATATATACAAAGTATTTTTCTTCAAAGAAATTGCCTTTTTTATGCAATATTTCCTATTTTTGTTACACATCTTAAAACTGTATACAATAAACATGCAAGGCGTATATACTTATTATTTAAATAACAATCTTTTGCATGTTTAACACTTGTATTTTTTGTTTACATAAAAAATTTTTTTATGATACAATATAGGTGTAGG
>CAMORE010000109.1 GCA_946623365.1 uncultured Acinetobacter sp. | reverse complement strand
TTAATTAGCAAAAAAATCTAATTTTTCTTTTGCGCATGAATTATTTTGAAGGCACTCAAGTGTAATGCATCTGGACATTCTGCCACGATCTTTAAATAACATCACATAAGGGAGGTTTGGATATATGTAATAAGATTTGTTATATTCTTTTGCTTCTTCTCTGCCAATATTAATTCTGACAAAATTATATTTATTGGCATACTCTCTTTCAATATTACTAAAATCTTGAAGTGTTTTCTGAATATCATCCACCCAATCTGCATATATTAAGACTGCACTGGGTTTTTTATCATTTATTGCATCTTCAAACTTTCCGGCAAAAACTTTAGTTCCGCTAAAAAATAATACTGAAAAAGAAAATATCCCTATCAAAAATTTTTTCATATCCACAACCTTTCTTGCGCAAATGTGACTAAAAAGTTAAAACTTTTTAGTCACTATAAATTTAACAAATTATTCTGCGTTTGCTAAAGTATCCATTTCTTCAGCAGAACCGTATGCAGAATGGCATCCGCAGTCACAGTATATGACTTCACCTGTTGTTCCGCTTGAAAGTTCAGAAGCCAAGTATAATCCTGCTTTACCAACGTCTTCTAGAGCTACATTTTTCTTCATTGGTGAACGCATAACTGCAGCTTTAAGCATCTTAGAAAATCCTGAAATGCCCATTGAAGCAAGAGTTTTAACAGGTCCTGATGATAAGCAGTTAACTCTTATACCTTTAGGTCCTAAGTCTACTGCCAAGAATCTCATAGCTGATTCTAAAGCGGCTTTAGCAACACCCATTACGTTGTAACTTGGAACTGAAAGAATTGAACCTAAATAAGTAAGAGCTAATATAGAAGAACCTTCATTCATTATAGGTTCTGCACATTTTGCTACTGTAACAAGAGAATATGCGCTTACGCCTAATGCAACATCCCAAGCTTCTTTTGTCGTATCAATAAATCTGCCCATTAATGCTTCTTTTGGCGCAAAAGCAACTGCGTGAACAACAAAGTCAATTTTTCCATATACTTTTTCTACTTCTTTGAATACAGCTTTAACTTCATCTTCTTTTGTTACATCGCAGCTCATAATAATTTTTGCGTTCATAGATTCAGCAATAGGTCTTACTCTTTTTTCCATTGCTTCTCCTGCATATGAAAATGCAATTTCCGCACCAGCTTCATGTAGCTGTTTTGCAATACCGTATGCAATACCATGAGTGTTTGAAACACCAAAAATTATACCTTTTTTACCTTTCATTAAATCCATAAATAATGACTCCTCTTTTTATTCTCGACAAATTAACTCTACCAAAAAATCAGCATAAAAGCAATTATTTAAACACAATTAACCATAATTCCGTCAAGCATTTGATATACTTTATTTACAGAATCTTCCAAAACTATTTCTCCTCTTAGTCTTGAAGCTCCTTGGAAACCGTTTAGATAGTACGGATAAAATTTACGTACAAATTTTACTCCGACCTTTTCTCCTCTGAGCTCAACTTCTCTTTTTATATGTTCTTTTAAGGCTTCTATTTTTTCATCTAAAGTAGGAGGAGGTAAATAGATTCCATCTTTTAAGTATTTTGCAATACGACCGATTAGCGTAATATCCCCTAAAGCGCCTCGTCCTATTGCAACGCCGTCTGCTTCGGATTCTTCCAAACATTTTTCTGCTGTTTCTATTGATGTTATATCTCCGTTTGCAAAAACGGGAATATCTACATTATGCTTAAGTTCTGCTATTTTTTTCCAATCAGCCTGTCCGCCATACATTTGTGAGCGAGTTCTCCCATGAATTGTAATAAAATCCGCACCGGCTTCCTGCATTTTTACTCCGAATTCTACAAAATTAAGTTCGTCAAATGTATATCCTAATCTGAATTTTACGCTCAAAGGAATTGATATATTTGATTTAACGGTTCTGACAATATTTTGTGCTAAATCTGCGTTTCTCATTAATGCACATCCGTCAGTTCCTTTAACAACTTTATTTACAGGGCAGCCCATGTTTATATCAATCATATCGGCATATTTTTCAAGATATTTTGCGCAATCAGCTATCATTTGGGGTTTATGACCGCTAAGTTGATAAGATATCGGAGAATGGTTTTCCTCTCTCATTAAAATATCTCCGCCATGTGTTTGAGTTAAAAATTCAGAACTTATCATCTCCGTTGTAAGCAAAGCTTCAGGAGCATTTTCACGAATTAAAGAGCGCAAAACATAATCAGTAATTCCTGCCATAGGAGCAAGTGAAACCCGAGCAGATATCAAATCTTTAATTTGCATATGGTTCCAGCTCTTTCATCCTATCCTTAGCATATTTTAAATATTCATCATCGGTTGAATAATCAGCTATAAACTTTTTATAATACTTAAAGGCCTCTTTATAGTTTTCAAGTCCGTCATAATCTACTGCTGCCATATAACTTACAATAGGTAAATCTTTTGTATATTTTAAAACATTCAAATAATCTGATATTGCTTGTTTGGGATTTTTTTGTTCATCATATAAAAGTCCTCTATAGTAGTAAGCATAAGCATTATTTGACTCTTTTTTTATAACTTCATTAAATTTGGCAAGAGCATTTGTAAAATCTTTCTTATCAAATAATTCTATACCTGAATTTAAGACTCCCATTGTACCGCTTTGAGAAACATACGAAAGCAAACTTTTTGCTTCTGATTCAGGATTTAATGCAATAGCTTTTTTTAAATATATTTCCGCTTCATTCCATTTTTGTTGTTCTGAATACAAATACCCTATATAATAAGGTATTTCAGCGTTTTTAGCGTTTAAAGCTTCTGCTTTTTTATAATAAGCAATTGCGTTATCATAATCATTTAATGCTTGATAAGAAGCTGCAACTCCAATCATTGTATTTTCGGTAGCCGGTGATATTTCTAAGTATTGTTGTATGGCTTTTTTATAATCTTTCGCTTCAAAACTGGATGCTGCTGCAGCAATTCGAGTAGAGTCGTAATCACTTTGCATTTCTTTTAATGTTTTTAAAACGGAATTGTTTGCAGGAAATTTCTCTTTTGCTACGTTTAAAGTTGTAATAGCACTTCCATAGTCATCTTTTGAGGCATAACAAATCCCTAAATTTACATATGCATCTGCATTAGATTGATTTCTTTGCAGGTATGCACGATATCCTCTGATAGCTTCATCTATTTTTCCGTCTTTATGGAGTTTATATGCATAATCATACAACTCTTCATCCGTTCCGCTCTTTGTTAAATAATCTATATACTCAATCGGTGTCATAGTCTCTTTAACTATGGATGTAACTGCATTTCTCGCATCAGAATTATTAGGATCAAATGTTAAAACCGATTTATACAAAGAAAGAGCGGTTTGTTTATCTCCCATCTCTGAGAGAGCTTGTGCTTTATAGAACATAGCTTTTGTATTACTCGGTTCAATTGTCAGAACAGAGTCATAAGCTTCTATTGCACGTCGGTAATCTTTTTTTTGCTGATATAAAGTTCCTACGTTTATTCTTGTAAGAGTGCTGTTTGGATTGAGCCTTTCAGCTTTACCGTAATAATTAAGAGCTGATTCAAAATCTCCTTGCGCCTGTTTTATAGCTCCGAGATTCGCATTTAAATCCGCATCGTTAGGTGTTACAGCAAGCTTTTTAAGATAAAGACGCTCAAGTCCGTACAAAACTTCCATATCACCGTTTGCACTTGCTAAAGCATTGTTATATGCAGTAACGGCAGTATCATATTGACCAAGGTTATCTAATGTTCTTGCATATTTCATTTTTGTAGCGCCGTCATTAGGGTTGTTGTCCAGAGCAAGTTTGTAATACTCTGCCGCACGTTTTTCATTTCCTAAAAATTTCATCATATCCCCGATTTGAGAATAACTGTCGAATGCATATTTGCTATCTTGGGCAGCTTTATCAAATTCATATGATGCGGCAGGGAAATTGGCTATAGCTCTTAAGGATTCCGCTTTTTTATATCTTGCACCCGAAGTTGAGTCATAGCTCATAACCTTTAAGCATTGATTAAGGTTTGAGGTTGCGGATTGAATCATACCTACTGAATTTTGTATATCGTTTTCACTATCAGGATACATTTTCAGGTAAAATAGCGCACTTCTAAAATCATTAGCCGCCTTGTCATAATTTTTTTCCGTATTTGCATAATATGCAGCTCTTGCCAAATATGCATTAATAATGCCTACTCTTGCAGAATGATCAAGATAATTTATTTTCATAGCTTTACGGAATTCAACAATAGCTGATGAATACTGATTCTGCATTAAGTAATTTTGCGCCGCATTATAATGTTCCGCAAAAGCACTTATATTTGACCCGAAAACTCCTTCTTGTGCAATAACGGTAATAATTGCTAAACAACAGATTGCTCTATAAAAACTTTTTTTCATATCAACATATTACTATAACGAATTAAATATGTGAATAAGTAAGTGGAATAATGAAACATATTTAAACATTTTTGTATTGAGAATAATTGTGTTTTTTACGTAAATTATCCGCAATAACACCAAATCTGTTCAATGCAATTCCTGATAAAAGTCCAAGTGCTAAAGACTTTCCTCCGGACACAAGTTTTAAAGTGCTGTACATTGCAGTTGCAATACCGCCTACTATTGGAATGCCTGATTTGAGCATTATAGATTTTTTTGTATCTTTATCTTTTGAACGTCCCATTCCGACAGAAAGAGTAATAAAAGAAAGTAAAATTGTTAAAACATCTGTCGGAGCTGACCCGAGCTTCAAATCTCTTACTTTATCAAAAAATTCAACGGTTTCTAAGTCTACTGATTTTTCAAAAGATTCAACTGCTTTTTTTACAGCATTAAGCCCGCCTGATTCAGAAAGCTCAAAAGGTGCAAGTTTATAGTATATTGAAAGCATATCTTGTATTGCTCCGGGACGATTATCGTTTATTTGCTGAGTAATAAGTTCAATAGTCGTATTTTTAAATTGTTCTTGAACTTGGGTAACACTTTTAGAAACATTTGCAGTAATTTTATGTTCTTTTAATTTGGACAACTCCTTAAAAAACAGTTCTTGATTATTTTTCAAGCCTTCAGGATTATCTGCAAACCATTCTAACCTTTTTATGATTTTTATACCATCTTTGTCGTTATATGGAATAATTCCGTCTAATGCACTTATAAGTTCATGGATTCTGTTGTTTTGATTATTACTTGAATATGTAATTGCATTTTTATATATAGCAATTATTTTGGCTAAATCTGTTTTATCACCTTTTATCTGATCAGCGGCAATAAAAGTTTGCCACATCTCCTCTCTTTTAAATTTGTTATTTTTTGACCAGAAATCTTTAAATGATAAATCCCAAAAGTTAGAGTATAAAGTTGAAGTTACGTCATTAATGTATTTATATCTTCCTTCCATTGTATTTTTATTAAAAAAAGCTCTCATTAAAATATTTGCATCTTCTCTATATCCTTTTGCCAATTGAATCAGTTCTTTTTTTGAATATTTTGTTTCGTTATATTCTATAATTTCATCTTTAGAATTTTGTAATATTATTCTATCTAACTCATCCAAAATCCTGTTCATTCTACCAAAATTTCTTTCGGTTTGTTTTTTAGAATCCTCTATTGTTTTTCTTGATATTTTTTCAAAATAATTTGTGATTGAGTCATGGATTTGCTTTGTAGGCTTTGTTTTATACATTAGTCTCATAAACAAAATATCTTTTAATGATGTTATATTATTAATACTTTCTGACTTGTTAATAAATGAATTTGTTTTTCTTATTGCATATTCATAAAATTTGTTCCACTTACTTGATTTTCCTGATAAAGAATGTTCTTGTTTTTGTTCAAGGTAATTTTTAAATTTGTTCAAATATATTTTTGCATTTTTTTGAAATCCTCTTGATAACATTACAAAGCAGGATATAGTAGCTAATATAGCAACAGAAATAGAAGAGAATGTATTTTCCGAAGCCTTAAGATCTCCTTTATTGGATTTTTCAGCAGGAGAAACTTCAGATGCAAAGTTTACTCGTTCTGCATACTGATAGGAATTTTGCGGTTGATTTGTATATGATTGAATACGCATATCTTAAGTTTTTGTTGTACTTCAACGTTAATAGTAATATAAATTTTTTTTAATGTCTATGCGTATTATAAAAACCATAAAAATTCTTTTTTGCTATTTTACAGTTTTTTGACCATATCTTCCAGACAAATTTTTACATGAGCATAATTCAAGCCGCCTTGCATGTATGCTGCATAGGGTGCCCGCATTGGCCCATCTGCCGAAAGTTCTATGGTAGAACCTTCTATAAAAGTCCCGCCTGCCATAATTACTTTATCTTCATATCCCGGAATATATTCAGGAATAGGTGTAACATAACCGTTTACAGGAGAAAGCGACTGTATGGTTCTACAGAATTCTTCAAGTTTATCCGGCTCTCCAAAAATAATATTTTGAATAATATCTGTTCTTTTTTCGTCATGTCTTGGAATAGAGTTAAA
>CAMORE010000108.1 GCA_946623365.1 uncultured Acinetobacter sp. | reverse complement strand
GCAATTTTTTGCACCAAAATAATTCTCAAATTCTCTGTTCTTTCTTCTCAAACCGGCTGTTCCGTTACACAAATAATTATATCTTTATGGGAATAACTCTAGTCAATTTTTTTCTCGACCATTTCTTTAAATTTTTCAAAATCTTCTATTGTATCAATTCCCACTGGGATATTTTTTACGATTGCAATTTTAATTTTCATTCCGTTTTGCAAAGCTCTTAGTTGTTCAAGACTTTCAGCCATTTCATAATTAGTCTGAGGCAGTGATGTCATTTTAAATAAAGCTTCTTTTTTATACCCGTAAATTCCCAAATGTCCGTAGAATTTTGATTTTCCTTCGTTGCGTTCATATGGGATTTTTGAACGTGAAAAATACATTGCATAATTATTTACATCAAAAATACATTTAACCAGATTTGGATTATTAACTTCTTCTTTATCAGTAATTTCTCTTACAAGTGTTGAAATATCTGCGGAATTATCTTCAACAACACCTCGTCTGACAAGCTCAATATTTTCCGGTTCTATAAGAGGTTCATCGCCTTGAACATTTATAATGTATCCGATTTCAGGATGTCTTTTTGCAACTTCAGCAATTCTGTCACTCCCGCTTTTATGCTCTGACGAAGTCATTTCTGCTTCTGCTCCAAAATTTTTGCAGGCATCAAAAATACGGTTATCATCAGTTGCTATAATAATTCTGTCAATTCCTTTACATTTACTGCACTTCTCCCAAACCCATTGTATAATGTATTTATTGCCGGCTTTCAAAAGCGGTTTCCCTTCAAGTCTGGATGAACCATATCTTGCCGGTATTATTATTGCTGTTTGCTTTTCCATAATAAGTAATCTCCTCTTTAATATAAAAGTTTATCCGAAAATTAAATATTCTTCAATAATATTAATTCTATACTTGAAATAAAATATTTAGCGGAATAGAATAGAAAAGGTCGAAATAGATATTCAAGTTTGGAATCTTGAAAATAGAAAGAAGGTTAACATGAAAGACGGAATTCATCCTGATTATAAGAAAACTGTTATCAAATGTGTATGTGGTAACGAAATTGAAACAGGTTCAGTTGTAGATAATCTTACAGTTGAAATTTGTTCTAACTGTCACCCGTTCTATACAGGTCAACAAAAAATTCTTGACTCTGAAGGACGTGTTGAAAGATTTAAAAAACGTTACGGACAAAAATAACGATTTGTTTAAAAAAGTTAAAAAAAGAGAGCCATTTTATGGCTCTCTTTTTTATTCTACAATTTTTATTCCTTAAGTTTTGAGATATCAAGTATCATTGGCTTTTCTGACGGCGAATGTTTAAGTACGGCATCTCTAAAATAATATATATAATTCTTTTCGATATTCAATTTTTTAAAAATGCCTTCGTTATATAGTTCTATAAGCCTATCTATAAATTTTTGGCAGTTTTTGTATGATTCCGGATGTTTTCTAACCCAGTCATCAAATTTCATATTTGAACGTCCTCCGTTAACTCGTACGGCACTAAGACCATAGTTTTTAATCCTATTTTTCCCTGCTGTATTATTTCTTGGCTTTGAACCTTTTTTAGAACCTTTTTTAGCTTTTGCTTTTTTTGCGTTAGGGTCGATTCTTGCGTCGATATGTTCAATTGAGCATAATGAATCTTTAAATAAGTAATATCCTATTGTTTCAGGAGTATCATTAACGTGTTTTACTACAAATGCTGAAACATTTTCTGTAGATGTAGGTAAAGCATGAGCTCGAGCTATTATTTCAGATTCAGTTTTTTTGTCTTTAAGGTCTTTTATAATGTTTTTTAAATCATATATAAATTCCTGCCTTTTAAAGGGTTCTACAGTAGGTGTCCCGCATACTTTTGCATCCGTAATATTGAAAAGGTTTATAATCTCGATGTTATTCCTAAGAGGAGTAATATCAAGAAGCGCTCTAAGATACTTCATCTTTTGGGTATTTCTTGTGAAAACTTCCGGCTGCATTTGGTATTCCATTTTCAATTTTTTAGCTTTTATACCTCTGCCAAATTTTTTCTTTTCTGCAATTTGAGGTAAAAATAAAGTTTTAGCTTCACTAATAAGTCTATTTATTGCTCTGATTTCAGTAAAATGCTTTTTAGTGTTAATCTGTTTGGCTATTTGTTGAAGCCTGTAAATAAATTCTTTTTCACTAAAGTGAGCTGTTGTTTCTTTTTTTTCAAGTTTCGGATTCGAATATCTGATTAGGGTCATTATGTCATCAAAATAATCCTCAGGCAGCTTGTTCGCCTTTAAAATTATGTCATACAATATTGACCTTTGAACTGTTATTAATTTTTGTAAGTGTTCAGGATAGATCTGTTTTAATGCTTCATTTATTTTTATATTTGGAGATGTTTTTGAAATCTTTGACAAAATTTTGAAAATACTGTATTCATTTTCATATAGCGTATCTGAATACTGATTTAATATAGGAATTAATTTTTTTAAAGGAAAATCAAAGACTCCTCTGCTCAGCAAACCTGTTAATTCTTTGTTGCTTAGCATTCGTTTACCTGAGTACATATCAGGTAATCCGTATTCTGCCAGTTTTTTCAGATTTTCCGGTTTTGTTTTTTTAGCACCAAAAATAGGCATGTAATAAGCAGATATTTTTGATACATTAAACTGTTCTTCTTGGTTGTATGTACTTCTATTTTGCGATACACGCGGATTATAAAATATGTTCGATGTAGAAATTGGTAAAATTCTCATTTATAGATATTAAACACTAAAAAAAAATTATTTGCTATGTATAATCAAATCCATTTTGATATCGTGAGATTCCGGATAGACAGAATCTACAATTAATTCACTAGGGATACATACAATTTTCTGCCCTGAAAAATCTTTGAGAAATCTGTCGTAAAAGCCTCCTCCATAACCTAACCTGTACTTATTTGTATCGACTGCAAGGGCAGGAACAATTACTGTATCAATATTTGTTTTTGAACATGCTTTGCAGGTGGGTTCTTTGGTATGAAATTTAGATTGACAAAGTTCATCTCCTAAATTATATGCACAACATTCAAGTTCTGAATTGACAATTCTTGGTAAGTAAAACTGTTTTGAATGGTCACTAAGTAAAGACAATAAATTTACTTCATTTTCAAGCGGGTAGAAAATCATTATATTTTTAGAACTTTTGTATTCGTTAGTTTGAACAAGTTTCGACGATAATATGGCACTAATTTTTGCCATATCTAAATTTTTTCGTTTTTCTTTTGCCCATTTTCTTAATGAATTTTTATCCAAAATGATTCCTTTTAGACGATAGCACCATGAGAAGCATCGCTGACTGTTCTTGCATATTTTCCCAAATAACCGTTTGATTTAATTCTATAAGGTTTTAAATTATTTCTTCTTTCGTCGAGGATTTTGTTATCTACCAATAAATCAAGAGTTCTTTTATTAATGTCAATTTTTATTCTGTCGCCGTCTTCTATAAGAGCTATAACTCCTCCGTTAGCAGCTTCCGGACAAATATGTCCGACACATATTCCTCTTGTTCCTCCTGAAAATCGACCATCGGTAATTAATGCTGTTTTTGTTCCAAGCCCTTTCCCTGCAATAAGTGATGTGGGTGCCAGCATTTCACGCATTCCGGGGCCGCCTTTCGGGCCTTCATATCTTATAACAACAACGTCACCTTCTTTGATTCTGTCATTTTCCAGAGCATCCATAGCATCTTCTTCTGAATCAAAAGTTTTTGCTATTCCTTCAAATTCATAACAACTTTCATCAACAGCGGATATTTTTATAACCGAACCTTCGGGAGCAATATTCCCGTATAAAATTCCTAATCCGGGTTTTGTTGTAAAAGGTTCATTATAAGGATGAATTATGTTTTTATCGGAATAAGCATTTTTAACAATTTCACTCGCTTTTTTGAGTGCAACTCCTTCTAAATCTTTAAATTCAGGAACATTATTCAACAGTTCTTTTAATACAGCATTCACACCGCCCGCATTATGGAATTGTGTCATTGTAATATTGTTTGACGGTTCAAGTTTTACAAACTGATGAATTTTATATGAGAGTTCTTCAAAATCTTTGAGAGTAATAATTTCCTCTTCTTTCTTACTCTCTTCTGATGTGTTAGTAAATGATGAACTTGCTGCATTAGCGATTGCTAATATATGTAAGAATGAATTTGTAGATCCCCCCATGCCTAAATCTGCAATGATTGCGTTCCTTAAAGAATCTCTGCTTATTATATCCAATGGGCATTTATTTTGTCTTACAAGTTCTACCGCTTGCATTCCACTTTCAAATGCTATTCTTCTCTTTTCGGATGAGACTGCAGCAGCTGTTGCACAATGCGGTAGACTCATTCCCATAATTTCCGTTAAACACGCCATTGTGTTTGCGGTATAAAGTCCCTGACAAGCTCCTGATGAAGGGCAGGAAGCTTCTTCTAATTCAATTAATCTTTCTTCTGTTATTTCTCCGTTTCTGTATTTCCCGATTGCTTCAAAAGCTCCTTTAATCATAGTAAGTTTTTCGCATTTGCTTTCTCCGTCGAGCATTGGTCCTGCGGTAACAATAATTGACGGAATATTGATTCTTGCTGCTGCAATAAGCATTCCAGGGGTTATTTTGTCGCAATTTGAGAGCAAAACAAGTCCGTCAAGCTGATGAGCGTTAGCTACAGTTTCAACACAATCGGCAATCAAATCTCTTGACGGGAGTGAATATCTCATTCCGTCGTGTCCCATAGCAATCCCGTCACAAACGGCAGGAACTCCAAAAATAAAAGCTTGTCCGCCTGCACTGTGTATTCCTTTTTCTATTTGGCGTTCCAAATCACGCATTCCGATATGTCCTGGAACTAAGTCGGAAAATGAACTTGCTATACCTATGTATGGTGAATTGATATTCTTTTTTGAAACACCTGTTGCCATTAACAGACTTCTGTGCGGTGTTTTTGCAATTCCTTTTTTTATGTTGTCACTTCTCATTTTTAACCCCTCGCTTTCTATAATTTTATCATAAATTCTATAAGAGTTTTATTTTAACTGTATAATTCTCTATGCCCGGCTCAAAAAAATATTTTTGATTAATACCGATGTATAGTAACCAATTGTAAAAAGTAAAATGTAAAAAAAGAAGATGTAAAGCCTTTGGGTGTCAAACAGAATTCAGCCCCAAAAAAGCAGGATTTGTCAACAACTTCTGAACCCGTTACATCTTCTTTAATGAAGGAAAATTTATTCAATGGCAATCCGAATGTGATTTTTGAAAAAGGATACGTCTATACAGTAAAAGGGGGAGATTCCTTCCTTGATATAGCAAGACATAATAACTTGGACACATATCCGATAATAAAAGCTAATCCTCAGCTAAAAGAAGGTGTAGATTATAGGGTTACATATTCACCCAAAGGAGAACTGGCAAAACCGGACGTTAAAATTACCCCCGGACAAAAACTTAATATCCCTCCAAGATATAAAGTTAAACCCGGAAGTGTAAAAACTTTATCTGATGTAACAAAGGTAACAGGTATTTCTCAGAATTTTTTAAAAGATTTTTTGACTGTAATAGAAATTCATCCAAAACATCCGGGACAGCCGGATCTAAAAACATATGACGACGGTCTCGGAACTCCTACAATTGGGTTTGGACATACAGGGAAAGTCCGAGGCAAAGCACTTTCTACTGATGCTCCTATTGATATTACTTATGCAGAAGCATGCGAACTTCTTGCTAATGATATTTTGGAACACAGAGCAAGAGTCATGGCATATTTGGGTAAAGAAAATTATCTGAATGCGCCGCCTTCTGTCCAAAGCACCATTATGGATATTTCCTACAATAAAGGTATTTGGGATGGTTTTTTAACACCGTATTTTAACAAATATACAAAACAAATAAAAAGCGATTTGGAAAATAAACGTTATTTGAGTGCTCTAGCGCATACCACCAGAGAAAGCTTCTCAACAAACCTTGAAGAAAGAAATATATACAGAGTAATATCAGGCATGCAAGATTTATCTTCAAAAGACAGAAAAAAAGTCATGGCAGCAGTTGAACCGTACTATAAAAAAGTCTGTAAAGATTTGAGAACAAGGCATGCCAAAAGAAAGAAAAAGAATCCAAAAATAGGTGATAAAAATTGGGAATTAACATTCTTGCAAGAAGCTTGGAATAATGCAAAAGGTAATAAAATTAGCGGGTATAGAATGAAACTGAATCAAAAAAAGTAGTATTTTAAGAATTGTAACAACAAAATTAAAAAAAAGTGTTGACATTAATTTTTGATGTTATATGATAAGTTTTGTCGGTGAGGAAACCGCCGGTGCAGATGAGCGCCAGAGGGTGCAGAAGGGTCTAAAAGCATTAAGTGCTTTAAAGAATTCCGAGGTCCCCAATGTTTAGGGCGCATCTTGAGGAAGTATGAAGTATTCAAGAATCGGCACGAATTAAAACCCGAAATTTTAAACTTTGATAAATAGCAATCAGGTTAGAAATTATATAGTGAAAATAATCACTGAGTGTTTGAACTTTGACAATAGAATAGCGCAGCATAGAAGAAACTATGCAAGAAAAAGAAACTTGTTAATTCTAGAAAAAGAATG
>CAMORE010000107.1 GCA_946623365.1 uncultured Acinetobacter sp. | reverse complement strand
CTTAACAAACCACCTACGAACTCTTTACGCCCAATGATTCCGGACAACGCTTGCATCCCCCGTATTACCGCGGCTGCTGGCACGGAGTTAGCCGATGCTTCCTCTGTAGGTACCGTCAAGTTTCGTCCCTACTGACAGAACTTTACACCCCGAAGGGCTTATTCGTTCACGCGGCGTTGCTGCGTCAGGGTTTCCCCCATTGCGCAAAATTCCCTACTGCTGCCTCCCGTAGGAGTATGGGCCGTGTCTCAGTCCCATTGTGGCTGATCATCCTCTCAAACCAGCTACTGATCGTCGCCTTGGTGGTCCATTACACCCCCAACTAGCTAATCAGATGCAGACTCATCCCAGAGCACCGGAGTTTTCACGAATACCATTCCAAGTACGCGCATATGGGGTATTAGCAGTCGTTTCCAACTGTTGTCCCCCACTCAAGGGCAGATTCTCTACATTTTACTCACCCGTCCGCCACTTATGTACACCCGAAGGTGCCTTCTCGTTCGACTTGCATGTATGAAGCACGCCGCCAGCGTTCGTCCTGAGCCAGGATCAAACTCTCCATTGTCAGAAAAGTTATGTCCTTCTCTTTCCTATCGCTAAGAAAGATGCTCGACTTTGTCTATTGTCCGTTCATTCTTTTTCTAGAATTAACAAGTTTCTTTTTCTTGCATAGTTTCTTCTATGCTACGCTATTCTATTGTCAAAGTTCAAATCGCTATTTAAAATTTCATATATTTTTGCAAACGACTGAAATACTATCATCTTCCTTCAGCTGCTATTTATTGGCTTCGTCTGCTTGGCATTTCAACCACATTTTCTATCTTATATCTTCAATCAACAAAATCAACATGTTCATTAACAACTATTTACATTTCGTTACATTGTTGACAAACGCTCAAACCGTTCATTTTGTTGTTTTTAATGTGCTAGTATTATATTTCGGCCTTTCAGTGGTGTCCTTCCATAAAATATGGCTACCGTTGGCACCTAAGTGTAAATCATTTCTTTACGCATTATTCAATGCGCATTTCTTATTATAATCGTAAAATTTTTAAATGTCAAGTGTATTTTTTAACTTAATTTTTTATTTTTTTTCAAAATTTAAAACGCTGCGTTTTAAATATTCTCGAGCTTATAATATTATATTTTATTTTTATATATAGGATAGCTCATTTTTTATCTTTATAGTCTGCATTGCTTTATAAAAAGTTTAATCTTAATAGCTATAATCATTACCGGTAAAATTTTTCAAGTAAATATCGGTACAAACCTTTGTTATTTTATGATTTTCTTCCGATAGCGCCGATACTTCTTCAAGCATGTCAAGTTCTACCTCTTTCATTTTTAAACTCTCTAAAGGTGCTACGTTATATTCTCTATTTCTGAGATATAGAGCATTTTGCTGATATTTATGATAAAGCTCTTCTGCACGTTCTTCCGAAGGCATATTCAATGTTTCCAATGTATTGAATGATGTATTCTCAGGACCATATACTATAGAATAAAACTTTATTGATTTACCATGTATATCATAAGGATAAATGCCATCTGTAATAACATGTTTAGGATTCTTTTTATTTATAAAATGAAACTTAAGTTCTTTAAACTTTTCACCTATACCGGATATTTTTAAATCCCAAAACTTAGTTTTTGACAGCCTTTGTTCTATTTGTTTAAATTCCAATAAATCACTTTGTGACATATTTCTAATAATCGGCCAAGAAGATCTATCCCTTATTAATCCCTTACAAGATACGGCGGGGTATGATTTAGAATTTGCACTATAATTACAGTTCATGGAACTTATACGCATATATACATCTCTCCTCAAGATTCGGCTAGCCTAAAAAATCTTTGTTTTGTTATAACCAACAATTTTCACATTTATAATATATAAAAAATACTTTTAGTGCAAGCGTGCATTTGGTTAATTAACAAAGGTCGACTTTTACAATATAAAGTTGTTTTGTAACGCCCAACAGGGCCGGATTACACATTTAAACCATTTTACACATTTTCTAAATAACCTTCAAAACGAACAAATTAAACTTAGCTAGGAGGTAAATATAACTAAAATGAATAATAACGGTTGGTCTATAGATTTTGAACAGATATTTTTATAATTATTTGGAGCAAAAATTGCGCCCTTACCGACTTAAATACAGACAAATTCTAAAGCACACAAAAGGACGAAAATTGGTAATTCAAAAAGCAGGTAGAAAATTTTTAAATAGGCATTTAGCAATCATTGTTCGTACATTTCCACCATTAAATATTTGGTGGGTACGCGCTCAGAAAATTTTGCCTAAACTTCAATCAGAATGCAGCTTTACCCACTCTACATGGCTATTAGGAACGAAAACTCTTTTGTAATTCATATGTTGATTTTACAATAAAAGTTATTGTTGGGGTAGAAACCCCAACCTACAGACTACATTTTTACATGTAAATATTTGTAAAATCTAATTATTTAAATAAGCAAATTTTTTGCTTTGGAATACTTTATATAAATAGTAGAAGATTATAGGAAAACCATGTCTGTAGGTACAAATATTCAAACAATCAATCTTAATAATATTCAGCCTAAAATGCAGACAAATTTTAGGTCACAATCTTCACCTGTCAAAGATTATCCTCCTGATACTGTAGAAATAAACGGTAAAAAGAAAACAGGAATGTCTAATGGAGCAAAAGTAGGAATAGGCTTAGGTATTTTGGGTGCGGCTGCTCTTGCGATTGGACTAATTGCAAAAGGCAGAGGTTCTCAAGCTAAAGAAGTTGTAAAACATATTGATTTTAAGGAAGCTAAAACCTTTGAAGAAGCTAAAAAATATGCAAAAGATAAGCTTGGTGTAATTTATTATGATGTAAATGATTTAGAAATGGCAAATTTTATTAATGAATGGTTAACAACTATTCATAACAAATGCAAAAGCATTGATAAAACATCTTATCCAAAGATTATTGCTAATATGAAAGAAAAACAAATTACGGCACCATTTTGTATGACATCCTCTGCTAAATATAATAAAAATATTGAGGGTCATATTTTGGGTGTAAATATGTCTACATTTAACAATTTTGATAAATTTATAGAAGAAGCTATTGGAACTGGTTCTGTTATATCAAAAAATAAAAATGGTAAATATATAATTATAGATGATGCTTATAAAACAGATTTTATAACGAATGTTATAGAACGTGTGAATAATTATAGTAATAATCTGTCGTTAAAAAATAAATTAAAATTAATGAGTGATATGAAAAGCATTCAAGATGGTAAGATGGTAAATGGGAAGTGGAAAGAAAAGCCAATATCTATTTATCAAACATTAAATCATGAACTTGGACATTTGCGACATCAATATTTAGCAAAAGACTATGAATTGATGAAAAAAGCTGATGAATTTATTTTACAAGGTAAACCTGTTTCTGATATAACAAAAGAATTTTTGAATACTCCGACTATTCAAGAAACAGCTGGTAAAGTATCAGTATATGCGCAAGAATCACCTTTAGAATTTGTGGCAGAAACATTTGCAGACTTAATAGAGGGAAAAATATTGCCAGATGATGTAATGGCATTGTACAAAAAGTATAATGGACCAATGGTATAACAATTTTTCAAAAGTGACTTTGCCGAAATAATCAAACTACTCAAAAAAATACACCTATAGGTATTAAAAAAAGGACCTTTCTCTAAAGTCCTTTTAAAATCTGGAGATGGCGGGAGTCGAACCCGCGTCCGATGCGGATACAAACTGACATCTACGAGTGTAGTAACTTATTATCTCAGTCTTAGCAAGGAAAGTTACAAAACCTAAACAAGACCAAAGACTTTTTACGGAAGCCTAACCTCCAATGGTAAACTTGATACTCATACCATCATTTGAGTACTGCGTCTTGCATGCGGTCATTCTTAACCCAAACGGCAAGCTGGTCTGGAAGAATGGGCTGGTGCTGCAACTATGCAGCTAATAAAGCAGCTTTTTCAGCTCTTTTTGCAGCCAATGAAACAACGTTGTTGTCATTTAATTTAGTTTGCCCGTTGATAACCGAGAACAGCTCTCGGACTCGCAATCCGGATCTACCAATCACAACGTCAAAGCCGGTGCATCCCCTTAATATTTTATTTATTCAATTCGTCAAAGTTCAATTAGTATTATCAGTATAAGCGGATATTTCATATTTTTCAAGTAGACCATAAAACAGAAGATTGCATCTTTTATGACACAATCTTCTGTCTTTTGCTAATCTGCATAAGTTATTTTCAAAATAACTAATTTATTATATCGCCATACTCTTCAGGATTATTTAATAAATCATAATTAATCTCATTTTCATTATCCGCAATAGCAGCACAAACAACCGCATCCGATGTTACATTTAATAATGTCCTCATCATATCCGTAATTCTTTCTATTGTAAACAAGAATGCAAAGCCTGCTACAAGCTGTTCAGGACTCAATCCCAATCCGTTAAGAACCAGTGCAATAGTTATCAAACCTGCTCCCGGAATACCGGCACAAGTTGAAGATGCAACTATTGCAAGCAAGGCTATTGAAATAACCATACCGGGAGTTAATGCAACTCCGTATGCTTGAGTCAAAAATATTACTGCAACGGTTTGAAGCATTGCGGTTCCATCCATATTTAATGTTGCACCTAACGGTAAGACAAAACTCGATACTTTATGAGAAATACCTCTTTTTTCACAACACGCTATTGTTAACGGTAAAGTTGCAGAAGAACTTGCCGTTCCGAATGCCACCATCATTGCTTCTGCAATTGCTGCATAAAGCATTAAAACAGGAACCTTTGAAAATATTTTTAAGAATAACGGATATACAATAAAGAACTGTATTGCAAAACCAATTGTCAACACTCCCAAATATTTTGAAATACTTGCAAAAATATCAACTCCAAATGATGAAACAGCTACTGCTGTTAAAGCAAAAACACCCGGAGCTGCAAAACTCATAATCCAATCCGTAATTTTCATTGTCGCTGCGAAAATGGATTCAAAAAAGCTTACAAACGGTCTGTTAATTTCACCAACCTTAGCCAACGCAATAGAGAACATCAAAGCAAATACTATAATCGGCACCATGTCCCCGCTTGATATTGATGCCAGCGGATTTTTAGGAATGAATCCGAGTATTATATTTAGTAAATTACCTTTTTGAGCTTCGATTGAAGCTGCAACTTGTGCTTGAATATCACCTGCAACATCAGCATTAATATAATGAGCTGCACCCAACCCGGGCTGCATAATTAATGCAAGAGCTGCACCGATTGAAACAGCTGCCACAGTAATTATACCGTAATAAACTACCATTTTCGTTCCGAGTTTTCCGATTTGTTTTCCGTCGCCTACACTTGTAATTCCTATTACTATTGCAGATATAACAAGCGGAATAACGACCATTTGAATTAATCTTATAAATACTTGTCCTACAAATGTTAACGTATTCATGAGCACCATATTCGGATGATGATGCATCCAAATTCCTACCAGAATACCGAGAACAAGTCCCGCGAATATATGCCAGTTACGCTTTAAACCCAACCCTAGCGCAATTAGTACTTGCATGTGAAACTTCATATATTTTCCTCTCTTTACACAATATTAACCCATATATTTTACAATTTTTGAGGTCAAATGTAAAGAATCATTCGATTTATTCAACTTTCTGGAGTAGAGCTTATAACTCAATCTGTTTTCGTGTAAAATAGTTTTATGAAAGAAAAAGTAATAGCTGTTGTTGGTCCGACTGCGAGCGGTAAAACTAAATTAGCAATAGAACTTGCACATAAATTTGATGGTGAGGTCATTTCAGCTGATTCAAGGCTTGTGTACAAGGGATTTAATATTGCTGCTGCCAAGCCAACAATGGAAGAGATGGAAAGTATTCCTCATCACATGATTGATATTGCGGAACCTTTTGAAGACTATACGGCAGGAGATTATGCTAGGGATGCAAAAAAAATTACAGAAGATGTTCTCTCAAGAGGAAAAACTCCGATTATCGCAGGCGGAACCGGTTTATATTTCAGGGTTTTACTTGAACATTATAATTTGCCGCAAGCGGAAACAAATTATGATTTAAGAAAAAAACTTGAAACAATGCCAACAGACTTTTTATTAAACGAAATTGAGCATAAAGATAAGGTTACTTTTTGTAACCTTACTAAGGACACAAGCAAAAGACGATTAATTAGAATTTTAGAGTTAATAGATGCTTTAGGAAAACCTTTATCTGAAGTTGACACACAAAAAGAACCTGAATATGAAGTTGAATGGGTTATGCCCGAACTAAAATCAAGAGAATGGCTTTATGACAGAATTAATAAACGTGTTGATATTATGATAGAACAAGGGATTATAGAAGAGACTCAACAATTACTGGAAAAATACGGAAGAATCAAAAATTTTACGGAAACAATCGGTTACAAAGAAATTTTATCATATCTGGACGGTTTATGTACTTTTGAAGATGCTGTTGATAAGTTAAAACAACATACGAGGAACTACGCAAAGCGTCAATTAACCTGGTTCCGCAAGAATCCGAATCTAAAAATTTCTATTTGATGGTACAAAATAAATATTTGTAACAATTTTT
>CAMORE010000106.1 GCA_946623365.1 uncultured Acinetobacter sp. | reverse complement strand
TGACCTACAAGCTAAGCTGCAAACTTATGTAACAATATATGTTATTTGTTGCATATAAGTAACTATTTATTTTCCAATTACTTTTATTGCTTTATGTTTTATGTTTATATCAATATTTTCTTTTATAGTGCGTTTTTCACCATCAATATGACACACAATCCAAGAATTATCTATTTGAACGCTCTTTGCCTTAAGATATTCTGATTTTTGTGTTTTTATTCTTAAGTTAAAAATTATTGACAAAAATTCAAAAAAGAATCTTATAGGATTTTCTGTTTTCAAAATAAAAACTTCCATAATACCATCATCTAAAACGGAATTTTTATCCAGTGATACGATATTTTTATACATGTTTGCAGCATTGGAAAAAATAACGCACGAAGCTTTTATTTTATACTTTTCTCCATCAATTATCATTTTGTATTTTTTCTTTTTTAATCTAAAACCAAATAAAATCCCTGCTATAAAATATGCAAAATATCCAAATCTATTTTTCAATGTTTGCGGTGTTTTACATATAATATCGGCATCATACCCAAAGCCGCATCTTAATGTGCATAAATTATTATTTATATCAAGAATATCTATCGTCTTTATATTGTTTTTTTCAATAATTTTGAAATTCTGTTTTAAATTTAAAGGTAAACCCAACTTTGCAGCCAGAAGGTTTGCCGTTCCGCATGGTATTATACACAGAACTTTATCCGTATTAACTAAATATGGCAAAACCTTATTTACGGTTCCGTCCCCACCCATGGCTAAGATTGTATCATATGGGGTTATATCAATAGTTTTAAGTTCATCAATATCTGCAAATTTAAAAGACTTTGTATATTTAAGTACAAAATCTATTACTGCTTTTTTATATTTAACGGCTTTTTTTCTGCCTGCATTGAAATTTGTAACAATTAGGACACAGTTCATCATATATGTATTTTAGAATAAATTGTGCATAAAATAAAGCCTAAAAAATATGCACCTAAAACATCAGTAGGGTAATGAACGCCCAGCCATATTCTGCTTATACCGACAAATAAAATCCATATAACAGACAAAGTTATTATCAGATATTTAATCAATTTATTTGAACAACTTTTATAAACGTAGTAAATCACCATTCCGTACAATGTCATTGTAACAAGGCTATGACTTGATACATAACTGAAACTGTGAGGATGAATTATTTGTTGAAGCTCATATGGAGGACGAACCCTATGAATAATCGGCTTTATTATACAATTCAATAAAAATGTTACAAGAGGAATAGAACAAATAAAACCTGCTTTTAACCATTCCCGTTTTTTAATAAAGTAAACCGAAGCTACAATAATCGGTATTGCAATCATTAAAGAGTATAGTTTGCAATCAGGCAATAACGGAATCCACATAGGTAATTTATTAAATACCCTTTGTAATTCAATAATTATACTTGTATCCCATACGGTAATATTAGGAAAATTTATTATTGTTATTGAATATATTATAAAAATTAATATTAAAATTAATATTTTCTTCATAAGCAGTTTTAATAAATAAAATTTACTCTTCATTTGATTGCTTAGAAATAGATTCGCTTTTTTTACTTTCCAGTTCTTTTACTTTTGCATCCAAATCCATATCTAAAGAAGGTTGAGCTATAATTGGCTGTGGAATAAGATTTTGAGCGGTAGCCTTATTTTTTCCGATTTCCTGAACTAAATCATCATGATATTTTATTCTCTTATGGTGCATTCCTCTAAGCATCCTCGAGAATGTTTCGCCTATTATTTTTATATCTTTGAGTGTTAAAGGTGAATCAGATAACTGACCGTCACTTAAACGCTCTTTTATTATTTTATTTATAATTGCGTCTATTTCCTCGTTAGAAGGATTCTTTGCCGCTCTTACGGCTGATTCAACGGCATCAGCTATCATTAATATAGCCGTTTCCTTCATATTAGGCTTCGGACCGGGGTATCTGAATTGTTCCTCATTAACATTTTCTGCCCCTTCTTCTTTTAAAGCTTCATTATAGAAATAGCTGACTAAACTTGTACCGTGATGTTGTAAAATAAAATTATGAATAATCTGCGGAAGCCTTGCATCTTTTGCAAGTTCCAAACCATCCTTAGGGTGAGCGGTTATAAGCATTTTTGAAAATCTCGGTGTACAAGAGTTATGCGGATTTTCTATACCGTAGAAAGATTGGTTTTCTACAAAAAACATAGGTCTTAACAGTTTGCCTATATCGTGGTACATTGCTCCGACTCTTGCAAGTACGTGATTTGCACCAATTGCCTCAGCTGCGGTTTCACACATATGAGAAACGGTTAAACTGTGATTAAATGTACCGGGGGCTTCTTGCATAAGCCGTTTAAGAAGTTCCTGATTATGGTCTGCAAGTTCGGCAAGACCATATGGAGTCATTACCTTAAAAACATTTTCAATTATAGGAAGCACGCCCAAAATAAATACACCGCTTATTACAAAACAGTTAATTACGGTAAAACCTATATCTTTTAAGATTAATGTATTTTCTATGTCCATCATATATTTTTCAAGGAAATAAATGCCGGCAATAATTAAGACACTTGCCAGCGTTATTTTTGCGCTCACAATAAGTAAATCAGAACGTTTTGAAAAACGAAGTCTTGACATTGCAGTAATAACAACTGTATTTAATAACAGAAAAGCTGCAATTATTTCAAGATTCCAATGCATACCTATAGCAATAATTGACAGCACAATTGTTGAAGCAAAAAATGCATTTCTAGGAGTTGTAAATATTGATAACAATATTGTATATGCAGGAATAGGAATAACGGCAGGTGATATTCCGGTTGGAAGCATTGCGGAAGTTAAGCAAAGAAGGAAAGTAAAAGTTCCCATCATTGTCATGTATTTTGAATTATAGTACTGTTTTTCATAATTTTTTTCATATTGTAAGAATACAAATGTGAAAAAAGATATCAGCAAATATATACCTAAAATTCCGAACCAATTTACTTCAAGAACATTGTACCCCGCAGCTCGCAAGGCATCTCTTTTTAATTTTGTAACAGGTTCACCTTCAAATACTATTTTCTGTCCTTTTTTGAATGTAACTTCATATGGTTTAACAGAATTTTGAGCATTCTTTTTTGCTATTTCGGTTGCAAATTCATCTACTACTAAATTTGGTACTATTACTTGATTTAAAATACCTGAAATTAATGCTGCTTGATATCTTGGAACATTATTTGGAATATTTTTTTGTATAATTGAATTTACATTATTATTTTCAAAATCCTTTGATGAAATTCCTATATTCAGTACGGAAGTCAGTGTTATTTGAGCTTTTTCAAATAATGAATTTAAATCATTGTCGCTTGCTTTAAGCATAAAATCTACAAGTCCTTTTTTCCCTGATTCATCAAAAAGAACTTGGAGTTCTTCATGCTTAGTTTCTTCTGAAATATCTTTTTCTCTTATTTTTGAAACTGAGTTTTTTAATGTTACAAGATTTGTAGTAATAAACTCATCTTCCGCTTGAGTTATAATCGGTTCAATATTTTGAGCAACTTCTTTTTTATGCTGCTCTGTTTTTTTTGTATCAATTACTGTTATATCTTTTTGTGCAACAATATCTTTTTTACTTATTCCGTTTTCTATAACTTTTTGAAAAAAGTAGTTTTGAGAAGATATTGTTATCGCTGTAATAAATGTAAATATTACAAAACATAATCCATTTCTAAAGTTTTTTGATGATATAAAATCAATTAATTTATTCATTTTTGTTATTTTTCCTTACTTTCTTTTTATCTATGTTTTATAACAAATCCGCATTTTGTACAAGCTAAAACCAATCCTGTACTATCAACCGGCATAAAGTTATGTTCACATGTTAAAGCTTCGTCTTCTTGTTGGTCTGTAATCTCTCCTTCGCGGTTAATAATTATTCCTTCCTTAAGATTTTGCTCCGGATTAGCATTTGTTCCGCGCTTATTTTTATTTAACCATTTTATAAAAAGCTCTACTATATACATATCTTAGATTTTAAACCCATATGGCAAATATTCACTGAGTTTTCGTACTACTAATTCTCCCATATTTTCGGTAATAATTTCAATATCGTCATCATCATCTTGAAACTCATACATTACTTGACGACAAGCTCCGCAAGGATTGCAATCATCAGCATTTGGAGAATAAATAGCTACTGCGGTTATTGTTCTTTCTCCTTCGGATACCGCTTTAAAAATTGCACATCTTTCTGCACAAATAGTCATTCCGAAAGATGAATTTTCAACATTACATCCTGTATATAATTTTCCGCTTTTTGCAAGAACACAGGCTCCTACCGCAAATCTTGAAAACGGAGAATAAGACATTTTAGATGCCTGTTTTGCATTATCCATAAGTAATTTATAATCGCACATAATCTATCCGTTTATTTATGTTAACTTACGATATTTTAACATAAATTTAGAATTTTGTTAAATTGCCATAATCTGCTGCCTTTACAGGATTCTGCCAAGATGAAAGTATCCTGCGAATAGTTTCCTCAAGAGGGGCACACGCATAAGCAGGAGCAGGGGAGTTTCTCTTACACCGCTTTACGGAGAAAGTACAGAGATGAGCATTGAACAACTCCCTCGCCCTGCGGGAGAGGGTAGGGGTGAGGGGTCATTATTTGTCACCTTGAAAATACCCTTGGATGGTTATACTATTGCATTCCGCTCATTGTACAAACATTAGGATTTTGCAAATACTTATTAAATACATTTACTATTGGATTATTTTGAACAGCTTCTATAGATGATGTATCAGGGGTTGCTTTTGAATATTTTAATGTTGTATAATAAGCATCCGCAACAGAAGTTATTTCTGCGATTTGCGGTTTAGAAAAATTACAAAGTATATCCACATTCATGTTACCCATATTCACAGATTCTTTATACCTGCATTTATCTCCATGCCAACCCAAAATTTGTTTATGAGAAGTAACATTAACTCCGTCTGCATTAACATTTCCGAAATCGCTATAAGAAGAGCAATTTCTCAATGCTTCAATATACTTATCTTCTGAAGAATAAACAGCAGAAAACGAAGTAATAATAATCATAAGCGGGATAATTAAAAATTTTTTCATATAAACCTCTTTTTATAAAGTAAATACTATTTAACTAATAGCATTATAACAACTTTTTATCGTTTTTACACTACTGCTCTAAATAATTTTTATTTAAACAAGTTTTATTTCGACAGAGTCTTATAAGGGAGGTAAATTATGATTATTGCTTAAATCTCAAATCTTATTGTAAACTTTTGTAACAATTTGACTAATATAATTAAAGTTTTTTAAAAAAATGCCGTTAACATCTGTGGGTAGATATGTAAACACGAAGGAGAATTATATATGGCAAGCGTAAACAATAATCCACACAACAGTATTAATAAAACTGCTGCAGGTCAAATTGCTAAAAAGTTGGATGCTTTAGATAGTAATAAAAATGATGGCAATATTGATAAAAGCGTGTGGGATAAATTTTGGGAAAAAAATAGTGCTTACGGTACTGCAGGTAAACAAGAAGGTAAAGTTATAGGCGATAAAAAAACGTTGTCACTCCAAGATGCAACAGATTTAATTATGACAAGATTATTCAACAAATTTGAACAGAAATATGTTAATAAAAAAGGTGCAGATTTGTTTAAGAATGGTAATTATGAATTAACTACGGAAGAAAAAACGGATGAAACAGTAGAAGAAGTAGTAGAAGAAAAAACAGACAAATTCAATAATCAAAAAGTTAAGAAAGATAAAAATGGCAAACCATACATAGAAAATAATGGTACCAAAACATATTTAAAAGAGTATGTCGATTCTGATGGCAATAAGCAATTTATAACAGAAGAAGATTTTAATAACAAAATTGCAGATGCAATTGGTCAAAATGAATTGCCGGAAGGGGTAACAGCTGAGCTTAATGAAAAAGGAGAAGTTGTATTTAAAAAAGAGGGTCGTGATATAAGTGCTGATGATATTAAAACAATTATAGCGGAACAAAAAAAAGAAGCTGAAAATGCTAGACGAGTAAAAGAACAAAAAGAGATTGCACAAAGAAAAACTAATTTTGAAACTAAGCACTCTAATGATAAACAAGCTAAAAGAAAAATTAACGGAAAAGAACAAGAATATTATAAATACAAGGACACAAGTGGTAACACTGTCCACTCCATTCTGGATGATAAAGGTAATGAGCATAAATTAGTTATTATCTCAGATTCTCCTGTTACAAATAAAGTGTTCGTTACGGAAGAAAAGTTAAATCAAGAAATCGGACAAAATACACTTCCCAAGTGGGTTGATTATGCAACTTGTGACAAAGATGGCAAAATGACTTTTGTAACACAAGGCAAAGCCAAAAAGCTTATGACAGCAGCAGAAGTGAAATCTGAAATAGCAAATGAATCCCCAAAAGCTGAAAAGAAAAAAGAAAAATCAGAATCAGCTGAAATCAAACTTTCACCAAAAGCAAAAGCAACAATAGATAACTTCAAAGCAAATCCAAATGTAGACGTAAAACAAAGAATTATTGACGGCAAACTTCAATATTATACAATTACGAAAGATGGTGTCAGAGCTGTTATAAATGATGACGGTTCTACATCACCTATTGTTCAAATCGGAAGTAAAAAAGGTAAAAAAGTATTTGT
>CAMORE010000105.1 GCA_946623365.1 uncultured Acinetobacter sp. | reverse complement strand
TGTTATAAGATTTTAAAATTGACAGCGGAGTTGATTTCTTTGTGGAAGAATTATAATTTGAAAGATACAAATTATCTTCTGATATCGCTTGTGGAGTTTTATAACTTTGTGAAACTATATCATTTCCCCATAACAAATCGAAATTCATATCTTCATGGTATTCTTTATAATAATTATCCCAGAGCATATACTCGCCTAACACTGCAAAATAAGGAATTTTGTCTTTCATAGCCGAGTTTAACATTCCCAAAACTTTTCTTGGTGCTCTGTAACTTATCGGAACACCGTCTTTTTCAGAAACTTCATCAACGATGTGATCTATATGATCGATTCTAAATCCGTCAAAGTTAAATTCAGACTGAAGATTTTTCATATAGTCAATAAAGAAGTTTATAACATCTTTATTATATTTACCGTTTTCAAGATTTACAAAATAATAAGGTGTTTGGCAATCAAGATTTGCAAATTCGGTAACATCTTCTCCGTCGAATTTATAATGCTTAAACATAGGGTAAGATGCACCGTCACTCATTTTATCAAAAACCGGGACTCCTGCTGAACACCAAGCACCACCGGGAGCTGGCCACATTCCTTCTCTGATAAGAGCACTTATAATATCGCCCTGATTCGTAATATCAGATTCTGATAGTTTTTTACCTTTAGAATTTCCCGCTATTTTATTAATAATATTTTTAGCTTTTTTATGCAGCTTTTCTTGAATACTTCTTTCCATCATAGAGTCAGATAAGAACTTTTTAGTTTCTTTAAGAGCTTGATTTAAATCGTTAAATATATTTTGATAATGTTCTGTTAAATCACCATAGCTTTCACCTCTTAAATCTTTTTTATATATACCGCTTACGATATCTAAATCATCTTTAGAATACTTATCCTGTAATGATAAAACGACTTTGTCTACATTCTTTAAAAGTTCTTCAATAAGCGCATTTATGTCAAACCATCTTGCACACTCAGGATTTGTCAGAACAACTTTTGAAAATCTGCCCGTTTGCGGAAGTATATCATAAATTACAGGATGTCCGGCAAGCTGCGTCATCTCAATAAACATTTTTACCTGCTCATCCGCATTAAGTCCTGTTTTTTCAAGAATATTTTTATCCTCTAAATTTGGACTTACACAACTTGCAGTAGGAAGATATGCAACACCAAATTCGCGAGGATGAAACGGAATAAGATACATTGTTGTTCCGAAAATATTGTTTTCAGCATTCCCTGTCGGTAAAATTAACAATTGCCTCAACCAGTCCATAAACTTACCGCACTCTTCAGAATTATTTCCGTTACCAAGACCGGCTAAATTTGTCAGCTTAATATCATGTCCTTCTTTTTGAAGCCACGTAGAATCTTTAACGTTGTTTCTTGCTAAAACACTTGACTTAGTAAAATCAAATTTACCATCTTTAAAAACACCGTTTAATATCCATTTATATTCTAACGCATACAGAACTTCCGCATTACTTAGTTCTTCTAAGGCTTTGATATGCGGATAAGGAAGATATCCGTATGTTTCCATTTGATTCTTTAAATATTCTTTTCTTTCTTCAGATATAAAATTAAAAGAATACATTTCTCGCAATTGTGAATAAAAATTGTTAAGTTTTTCACAAGCATTATCAGTATTTTTTTTGAATAAAAATGCTAACATTGGGATTCTCCTTCATTACAGCTTAAAATGACTTAATAACTAGTTATAAATATAGTCGGATTTGTATAAAAATAATATCATGCATATATATTTTATACAAACATTTGTTACGTATTGTTAACAGAAAGTTAGTATTCATTGTTTACTATAATCGGTAAAGTTTTAACATCATAAAATATTTTTGCATTTTTTACGAATTCGTCAGGTTTTGAACTTACATAAAACTTTTCATAAGAATCTCTGTTATTTGCCGCATTTACGATTTTACGATTTATTAAATCTGATTTTATGTATTCAACAAATACTTCTGCAGGGTCTATAAATAAATCCTCCGGCGCATATTTAGTAAACTCGTCCATTAAATACGGATAATGCGTACATCCTAATATAATTTTTTCGGGTGTAAATTCAAGCATCTGAGCAATTTCATTTTTTATATTATTTCTGTCTTGGACAATATTTATTGATGTTTTCTCTACAATTCCAACCCATGATTTACCGGCAAGTTCTTTTACTTTAATGTTTGGATTGTATTTTTTTAATTCTTCTGTATATTTCCCAGATTTTACGGTAGCTTCTGTCGCAAATACTCCAACTCTATTAATACCAGTATTTGCAATACTTTTAGCACACGTTTGAATAATAGGATAAATAGGGAAATCATACTTATCTTTTATTGAATCATATGCTTGAGCAGAAGATGTATTACAAGCAATAACAACGGCTTTTACTTCCATTTTTTGCATAAAATTAAGTATACCGCGTGCATACCCTACCAGTTCTTCTTTTGATTTATTACCGTATGGAAGATGTATCGTATCTCCGTAATATATAATATTTTCAGACGGAAGCACTTCTCTGAAGCGTGAAAGAACTGACAGTCCGCCAACCCCTGAGTCAAAAAATCCTATTGGTTTATTATTAATTATTTCTTCCATCATTTATTCTTTTTTAAAAATTCAATTATTCCATCTGTAATTGCTTTTGCTGTAGCTTGTTTTCTTTTGTCAGTTATAAGCTCTGAACGTTCTTCCGTATTTGATAAAAATCCTGTTTCGACGAGCACAGCCGGAACATCCGTATGATTAATTACATAGAATTTGGATTTTATAATTCCTCTGTCTTTTGTATTAATATTTTTTATCAAATGTTTTTGAATTATTTCAGCTAATTCTTTGCTCTGCTCGTGATAATAATGAGTTTCTATTCCATAAGGCTCGGTTGCAACCGCAGAATTAACGTGAATACTTACAAATAATTCAGGATTTTCTTCCTCCGTAAAATCACATCTTTCCTGTAATCCAAGATATGTATCATCCGTTCTTGTTAAAGCAGTCTTATACCCTTTTGATTTTAATTCGGAAACAATTCTTTGCGATAGATCAAGCGTAATATCCTTTTCATTAATTCCTTCTCTTATTGCGCCATAATCTGTTCCGCCATGCCCAGGGTCTATTACAACTTTATTTTTTATTGGAATTCGTTTTGGCTTTACAACTTCTTCTTGCTGATTTAACGATTCTTTCTGTTTAATATTTATATCATTCTTTGAAGTTACCGATATTTTTATTGCTCTTCCATCTACACTTTGTGAGATTTGAATTATATCATCTTTTTTTATATTTAGCTCTGATTTTATACCAATTTTAGGCAATAGAGAGAGAGTCATTTCCTTAAAAGCTGTTCCTTTTAATGTTTTTATAACATCCGGTTCGTTATAGCTTTTTACGTTGAACATGTATAAAGTAAGATTATTATCGTTTCTGACAATTGAATGCACAACCGGAGTTGTAAACGAAAATATTAACTCACTGTTTTTATTGTTGATTTTCTTTACATACGTTTTTTGAATATTAGCAGCAGTATTCGCTAATGACGTATGATTTAGTTTATCTGCATTTATAAGAAGCATTGATTGAGCATCTGCAGAATATACAGGAATGTATTTTTCCGGTTTATCAGTTGTTACGACTATCCTTGCCTTATTGTATTCAAATTGTCCAATTTTTGCGGTATCTTTACAGCTTCCGTCCGGACACAAGCTTAAATCCTTATTGCGAATTCTCTTATCAACATATGAATTCGGAAGGTCAATAACTACACGTTTGGGAGATTCCAGTGTGAAAATTTTTGTTGCAGTCATTTGACCTAAACCGCTGACCAAAAGTCCGCCATTTTTTAAATAATAACCATTGATAAAATACTTAGTGCGAAGTTTTAAATCTGAAGACAAATCTATTGACACAACAGAATCGTAAGTTTTTCCGTCAGAATTATTAAGAGTTGATGCGGAAAACGCCTTATAAATATCATCCATAATCGCAGCTCCGGATTTGTTCATTTCAGATGCCGGAGTCTTTATTCCTGTTGAAGTTTTTTGAATAACTTGAGAACCGGCGACAATTCCTGAATAAGGAGTCTGGTCCGGACTCTCATCATAAATTATATTAAAATAGTCATTTATGAAAGATGGTGATTCGGCTTTTACAACTATGTTTCCGTTTATATTCAAAATATTAATTTTTGAACAATCATAGTCTTCGCGAAAGGTTATAACAGCTCTTACAACATTAGGTTCTGTTGAAAATTGAGCTAAGCGAATTTCTTTTATATTTGTTTTTTCAAAAACTAAGTGTTGTTTGGGGCCTATGAGAACTGCGTCATTAATATCAAAGTATATACGCTTAGGATTTTCTAAAGTCACGTACTTTGTTACTTGATTATCCTTTGAATCTTGACGTTCAACATTTATATACACAAGCGATGAAGCATCATCGTATGACAATGACATAACCTTAGCAGGTTCCGCAGAAACAGTCAAGGTCATAAAAGCAATATAAGTTACTATCAAAAAAATTATATTTCTAAGACATCTCATAAATATAAGGCTCCCGCCTCCCAAATCTCTCTATAATTATAGCTAAGATAATTGCAATTGTAAATAAGAAACCCTAATCAAATTATTATTTTTTCTCATAAGCTTTTTCTGCCAGAAATGTTGATATCAAAGGAATTAAAATATAATAGATTGTTCCTAATATTAAAAACGGTTTTGCAATTTTTATTCCCTGCAATTGTTTACCCAGATTTTTATCATTGCAATTTTTTTCTTTATATTTTTTTATGAAATTTTTAGTAGGTTTATCAAGCAGCTTATCAGCTGTATAACCGCCAATAATACTTAATAACGTTGATATACCTGCATTATATATGAGTGTATTTTTTCTTGTTTCTTCTATTTTTTTGCTGTTTTTAGCCTGATGCATAAAAGCTAAAGTGGCAATAGTATCAGTTAATGCTGTTATATGCATGGGGAAATTAGAATCTTTATATTTGTCTATAAACTTTAGCATAGAAGATTTGTTTAATGTATTTGAAATGTGTTTAGCCGTCTGTTCAGAAAACCTACCCTTAAATGAAATATTTTCACCATCTTTTTTGTTTGTTGATAGTGAATTAACAATATAAGGCATACCGCTTGCAGTCATAATAGCTTTAGGAACAGCAACCACACCAGCTATACCGAGTTTAAACAGCTGGGTAGCAAAAATATAACCTTTTGAATCGGTAATTTGTTTGTTTTTATCTTTTAGCATTTTAATAGCATCTGTACTTAAATATTTTTTAGGATTTTTATCTATCTCTTTAACTGATTTTGCCAAAGGAACTGACACCAAAAGCATTAATAAAAAATTAATTAAACTCGATGTTATTGATTTCCCTGCTGCAATTTTTCGGTTTTCCAAATCTGTTTTTGGGGTATACATAATTGAAAACGGACGCATTATTGAAAATGCAACGGTTGCAGATGCACCAAAAAGCGCTCCGTTTGAAGAAGCAAACTCAAGTCCGCGCTTTACGGCTCTATTTGTATAAATGCTTTTGAATGAGATATCCCTGTCTGAATTTACTTTCATCTTTATTTATAAGATAACATAAATAGAATGGATTATATATGATGAAAACATTTTTGCAAAACAAAAAATTTAATTACAAAAACGAAATACTTTTATTTTTTTTAATATATTTATTTCTTTTTACAAACGCATATATAACTCATGATTCTATTATTGCAGTATGTTCTGCTTTTTGCGGCTTAACCTATACACTCCTTGCAGGAAAAGGTAATCCTTTATGCTACATAATCGGAATATCAGGCTCTTTTTTATATGTATATTTATCATTTAAAAATCATTTGTGGGGTAATCTTTGCCTGTATGCATTTTATTTTATACCGATGCAAATTATAGGTTTTTTTAAATGGAATAAAAATTTACAAAAAAACAAATTCTCAATTATTAAACAATATTTACCCCTAAAAGAAATCTCTGTATCTTTATTGATTACAACTATTATTTCTGTTTTATCAATTTATATTTTATACATTTTAAAAGACACAAACCCTATTATTGACGGTATTACCACAGCTTTTTCTTTATTAGGAATGTATTATACGGTAAGACGAGCAATAGAACAATGGTACATTTGGGGCGCGGTTAATATATTATCTTTTATTATGTGGCTTGTAATCGCCATTAAGGGAACTCAAGTATATTCAACTGTTTTTATGTGGTTTATATATTCTATTTTGTCAGTTTATTTTTATTATTCTTGGAAAAAGGAATTGAAAGCCGCATAAATTTGTTATACATAAAATATGTTTGACAGCAGCTGTTTTACTGAGGGATTATACTTAATCAGCATTTACTTCTTTGTATGAATTACATATTAAGTTGTAATAAAATACCAAAATTTAAGTTAATAAAAATTTACAATTACATTTAAACAGTCAATTATTAAACTCTTGCAGACTTTATAAATATATGTAAGATTAAAAATAGGGGTTAAATATGACTGAAATCATTGGGGGCAATGGTGTAAATGGGACAAATGGTGTTAATGATGCTGTAGCTAATGTCCATGAAGTTAACAGCAATATTACCGCAACAACACGAAATGGCTATAGACAAAGTACAGCAAATTCAAGAATGACCCATGATGAATTCTGGAGAAAAGAAAAGAAGAAAAATTCCGGCTTGATAGAGCGCCTGTATAATAAGCTTAAAAATGTTACAGGGTTAGGAATTGGATCTGATAAAGTAGAATCCGCATTATCACAAGTTAAAAAAGGAGAGATTTCTA
>CAMORE010000104.1 GCA_946623365.1 uncultured Acinetobacter sp. | reverse complement strand
AGTTTGTAGGGTGCAATTATTTGCACCAAAAAATTAAAATACCGATTTCTGTTCTTTTGTATGATTTAGATTATATCAATATTTGAGCCAAAATTTGTCCTTTTAAAATTCTAAAAATGGAATTTTGAGGACTGAAAATGTACTTTTGGTGCAAAAGAACAGTTATTGTTGGGTTTCACCCAACCTACTTACTTGTGTGTAAACTTTTGTAAATAATTTTTAGAAATTAGGCAATTTTGAAAGTTCAGTGAACTTACATGGGATAACAAATGTGTGTGGAATAACAAAATCAAATTTCAAAAAGGAGGTTTTTATATGCCAATATTAAAAGATGCCATTACCAAAGTTTCAAAAGGTAATACTTATTATGGTGGGTTACGTGCAAAAAAAGAAATCGCAACCCCTAAAAAAGGTCGCAATATGCTAACAGTTCTTTATGAAGGATTAGAAGAACAAAAATCATTGAGAGATTTTGGTAATGTTAATTACAAATATTTTAAATTTTCACCACATGGACTAACTCGAGCAGAATTTGAAGCTGCAAAAAACATATCGGTGGTACCTAAAATACCAACTTCACTATAAATAATTTGTACATTTTTTACACCAAATTTTCAAATTACCTATTTCTGTCCTGTTGAGTGATTGAGATTATATCGGCATTTGAGGCTAAAATTTACTCTGTCAAAATTCCAAAAATAGAATTTTGAGGACTTTTGACGGACTTTTGAGGTACTTTGAGTCACTCGATTTCCGACCTTACAAAATTGCTATAATTTACTAAAATTAGCTATCTTGCCAACTAAAATTATTTACCCCTTCCGAGCAAATGTCCTGAAAAAAGCAGTAGGTTGGGTGGAACCCAACTATAACTTAATTTTAACAAGACTGATTGACGATAATAGTTTCAGTTACCTCAATCCGTCTTATTAATTAAAATAAAAAATTTTTACAAACCCTTTTCAAAATACATTAAATTTAAAGAAAGGGGAGGAGTTTGTGGTAAGTGGTATATAATTGCCTGCTTAAATATAATTTTTGAAACGTTATCGTTTTAAAGCCAAAATACTTTGTATGATTATTCAGCTTATTACATAGCTTGTTAACCTATACGAGACAAGCTTCCGTTTTTCTTTTCTTCTGCAAACTTAGGATCAAGCCAGCCTGCTTTGTATCCGGCATAACTGATTAGTGATATTCCTGCAGCACCTGCGGCAATTCCCAATGTCCATTTACCGGTTCTTGATTTCGCCCATTTTTTGCATTTACCCCAGAAAGACACTGTATCTTTAACAGGTTCCTCTGCCGTACTTTCATTATTAACTTTGTTTTTATATTTTTCAATTATTTGCGTACAGTTCTGTCTTAATTTGTATAATAATGTATCTTCTTCCTTCACAGGCTTATTATCGAGCTTAAAAGCTTCTCTGTATAATTCACCGGAAGATTTATTATATTTGCTTAAACCTGAGTTATCTTCCCAGCCGATACCCATATTAACACCATTTTTTATCATTTTTGCTTGATTTTCGTTATGATAATCTTTTTGAAGTGCACGTTCGTATGCATCTACTAACTCTGCTTCAATTATCTTATCTCTGTATGGTCTTGTTAAATTAAATATAAAATCATAATGTTTTTCTTTAAAGATTTTTTCCATTATCTCAGCATCTGATATTGTTTTATTATATTTATGTTTATATTCTTGAGCTATTTCATCTTTATAAGCTTTGAATTCTTTTTCAAATTTTTCTTTATCTTCAGGTTTTAACAGTGAACGAATCTCGTCTAATGACATATAGAAATCTTGTTTTGTCTTGTAACTTGTTGCTTTTGCAGCTTCAGCAGCAATATCCGGATCAAAATTCTTTTGTGCAAGCCCTTGGCAGTTAGTAACGATTGGCGAACATAATCCGCGCATTGCCTCTAAGTCGGTTAATTCACATGGTGCAAATCTTGACGGAAGTACCGCAAAATCAGCAGACATAATCAAAGGTTTATTAGGAGCAAAACCGTTCATAAAGACAAATCTTCCTTTTGTTTTAGGATTGTTGTCCATAATCTCGATTAAAGATCTTAGTTTTTCTCCTTCGGCACCATCGGGGATTTCTCCGCCTGCTACTAATACTACATTTGGATCTTTATCGCCAAAATTTTCCACATAATCCCTAAACGATCTTAAAACTGAATCTAAACCTTTTTGCGTATCTCCACGTCCCCAAGATACTAATAATTTTACGTTATTTTTAGGATCTTTAGCACTTGCTATAAGTTTTTTATCTATATGACCAAGGATTTCGACTTTTCTTCCCGGGTCTGAAGCCATAACTGAGGCATAATCATATTGTTTATCTTTTACATATTGCATTGCCTTTAATGCTTCAATTACATCTTCATCAAATCTTTCCAGAAGGGCAGCCTTGTTATGCTGCTTTACTTCCCAAACATGATTTATATCAAAATTTGCAACCCCTTTTCCTGCTTTTTTTTCGTCGAATACCCTTAAGGCAGTTAATGTTTTTCCTTTAACTTTTTCAGCCTCTTTTAAATCTGACGGGAAAGTATATCCTTTAAAATATGGATTGTCCTCAAGACTATACGGATTTATACCTGTTGAACCGTTTGTAATTCCGGCATAAACATCTTGCTGCGCGAGTCTTTTTAGAATTTCGTACTGACCGGAAACAATATCTCTGTTTTTAACAGATGCATCAAAATAACCCTCTGATACAGTTACAACTTTTGGAACATAACCTTTTTCAGCATAATATAAAGTATTCTGGAACGGACTTACTCCTCCTTGAGCATCAATTATCTCATTTGGTAATATCTTTGCAAAATATTGATCTACGGCATCACTACCCTTTAGCATTGCATCAATAAAATCAGGGTCATGTCGAACAGCATCCCGCAACTCTTTATCAGCAATATTTATGAACATATTCATATATGATGTTTTTTGAATATATCCTGAACCTCCGTTATGGATTATAAGCTCAGGTTTTTTACCTTCAAAAAACGAATCACCTTTTGCCGCTTTTTGAGCCATGTATTCGACTACATTTCCTGCATGAGCGTCATTTAACAGAACTGTTGCCGGATCGAATGCTTTTCCGTCCTTGCTGACCTCTTTACAAATTCTCTCCATCAACTCTACAAAAGCCTTTGAACCTCTTGCATCAGCATCACCCTTCCAGGTCTGTGCCAAAGCACCGTTGGAAGTAGAGTATCCGCCTTGTTCATAAGGACCCTTATGAGTGGCATGAACATCTGTAAACACCTTGAAATCATTTATTGCAACAAGTTTTTTTGCTTTTGCATCATATCTGTAATCTCTGAATAATTTAATTTCCGTTTCACCGCCGTTATCACCGCCAAAATCCATTTTTATAGGTTCGCCTACTTGTTTCAAAATATGAATATTAATATCTAATTGAAGTTTTGGCTTCCCTGTTGCAGCTACGATTTTTTCTTCATTATTAAAAAAGTCTAGAGCATTTGCATATTTTTTAAAATTTGGATCATTTGTTGTAAAATATTCACCTTCAAATTGTTTGAATGCGCTATCTGCCTTTAAACCTTCGGGAATTTTTTCAACAAAAGCTTCTTGCATAAGTCCCGTTTCATAATCATACATTTCCATACCGTTAAAGAACGGGTCAACAAATACTTTATCAGGTTGTTTCCAGTAATCTATACTTTTTTTCTTCGGTATAACAGAGCTTTCCCCTGCTTTCAAACCTCTATGATCATCAAGAACAGTACTTATTCCGCCCTTTTTATTGTAAGGACGAAGTTCCATGCCCCAGTATATAACCTGATCTTTATTTCCTCCCTTAAACGAAATAACTGCAAAATTATTAAAGTTTGCAGTATCTCCGGAAATATCATGAACTTTTTGCGGGGAAATTTTTTTATTTCTTGATATAGTGTTGGTCGAATACAACGGATTGATAGCATTTATTTGCATAGAAATCTCCTTACACACACTTTTATTAATAATTTACTTATATTAAAACGTGAGAAAAAATAATTTTACAATTACTTGTCAGTTTATTAAGAAATATTAAGTAAATTTTTATTAAGATTACACACCCTAATTAATTATCAGATAAATTGCCGATGGTCGGGGTCGAACCGACACGTAGTTGCCTACACCAGATTTTGAGTCTGGCACGTCTACCAATTCCATCACATCGGCATGAAATAAGTATAGTTATATTTAAACAGAAAAAAAAATAAATATCAAATTTTTTATCTGATTGGAGAATTAAAATAATATAATTTTTTTTAATAATAATTTTATGAAAAAATTATTATCATTATTATTAGTATTGAATTTATGGTGCTGTGTTTATGCAGATACAATTGAAGGCAGAGTTTTTGAAAGAAGTGAAAAGGCTCAAAACAGAATTATAGATAAAGCTACGGGAAAAGGAATTAATGGCGCCAAGATAGTATTTCCAAAAGAAAACTACCACACAAAAACAAATAAAAACGGTTATTTTGAGCTGGATACCTCCATAAACGGAACCAGCATCATGTCTGTTCAAAAAGACAAATACAAACCTTTTTCCATGACAGTTAGCGAAAAAACATTTGAAAAACCGTTAGAAATAAGTATAGAAAAATCGAACGCTCATAATATATCAATCGATGCAAATATGTACCACCTTGGAGACGGAAGCTTTTCTGATAATTCTGCAAATGCCGGAGAATTCCGCTCAAATGTACTCGGGCCTTTTTATACAAAGCGTTTTAACTTAAGAAATATTAACCTGCATACTCCTGTTTACCTTGTAGTAGGTTCAATTATTGGCATAGATACGCTTTTAGCCAGAACTATGGGACAAAATAAAAGACCGAACGCTTACGCATCACCTCCTGAAGTATTTTTTAACGGTAACAAAATTGCAGAAATCCAAATTAACGGAGACGGACAAAAAATAAAGATTCCGTCAAATTTAATCAGAAAAAACGGAGCAAATGAAGTCACCATAAAAACAGGAAGAAATTTAATGCAAACTTCCTACGTAGATTATGATGACATAGAATTCATGAACTTACTTATAGAAAATTAGACTATATCTGTTGTCTAAAATTAACTAAAATAAACAAAAAAAGTCTAAAACTCTTTTAATATGGGTTTTAGACTTTTTATAATAATTAAATTTTTAAAAAATTTAAACTATACAGAAGCCAATTTTGCTTGGCTTTCAAGCTGTAATGTAACGGTTGTAATATCACAAACCGAAGATGGTCCGAAGTATTGAATTGCTCCGGGGAATAAATATCTGTCATTTAGCGCCCAATCTTCTCTGTTAGCTTCAAGCTTTTTGAATACAGGACCGTCAAGTTCAACCAATGCTTTTTTAATAACAGGTTTCATCTCACCATGTCTTCTTTCCATATTCATCATCATAGTTAAAGGAACACCTCCTGCAATCCAATCATTTGCGGGTTCTGTTAAGTTTCTTACGGATGATAAATATCCTGTTAAACCAAAGTTTATTAATGCAAATGCGTTAAAGCCAAGTGAATAACAATAGTCTGCATCAAAGTTAGACGGGAATGCGCATCTGCCTTCATATCCGAAGAAATGAGACTGTGTTGAAAATTTACCGGAGTACTTGCCTTCTTTTTTCAATCCTGCAAGTTTTGTTTCAATCATGGAAATTAATAATTTTTCAGTTTCAATCTTTGAAACCTGTACGTTTCCATGCGGATCTCTATCCATCAATAATTGTGATTTGATTAATGAAGGAAGAGATTTGAATACTGAAGAATTTTCACTGGATAATGAATTTTCAATAATAGCAATTTTTTCAGCATCAGAACCGTTAGAATATTTAGAATCTTTTTCCAAAGAAGGCATAATGTCATTAAGATTTGCAATCATTGATTTTAATTCCGGGACAAACTCAATTAAACCTTCAGGAATAACTGCAATACCGAAGTTTTTACCCATTTCTGAACGTTTAACAATAATGTCTGTCATATAATCTATTATTGATGATAATGACATTTTTCTTTGTTCAACTTCTTCAGATATTAAAGTTATATTCGGCTGTGTTTGCAGAGCTGCTTCTAAAGCCACATGAGAAGCACTTCTTCCCATAATCTTAATAAAGTGCCAATACTTCTTTGCAGAATTAGCATCTCTTTGAATATTTCCTATCAGTTCGCCATAAGTTTTTGTAGCTGTGTCAAATCCGAAAGAAATTTCAATTTGTTCGTTTTTCAAATCGCCGTCAATCGTTTTAGGGCATCCAATAACCTGTATATTAGCATTATGAGCCACAAACCATTCAGCAAGAAGAGCGGCATTTGTATTAGAATCATCACCGCCGATTATAACAACTGCTGAAATATTTAATCTTTTGCAAACTTCCCAAGAAGATTGGAATTGTTCTTCTGTTTCAAGTTTAGTTCTTCCCGAACCGATTATATCAAAACCGCCGGTATTACGGTAGTCATTGATAAATTCATCATTAAATTCAACATATTTACCTTCTATAATGCCGCTTGGACCGCCAAGAAACCCATATAATTTATTTGAAGGGTTTGCTTGTTTAAGTGCATCATATAAGCCGGCAATAACATTATGGCCTCCGGGAGCTTGACCGCCCGAAAGAATAACTCCTACATTTCTTAAACTGCTTGATGTTGATTCCGTTGAAGTTTGGAAAGTTACGGTCGGCTTTCCGTAAGTATGTTTAAATAAAGCTTTAATTTCATCTTGATTAGCAACAGATTGTGTAGCATTTCCTTCAATCGATTGTAAATGATTTATACCTGAAGCCAAAGATGAAGGCAATTTTGGTTGGTATTTAAGTCTTTCAACTTGTAATGGTGATAAATTTGTCATAAAAACTTCCCTTTCTTTTTGACAAAATTATA
>CAMORE010000103.1 GCA_946623365.1 uncultured Acinetobacter sp. | reverse complement strand
CTGAAAAAGCAGAAGAAGCTCCTGCTGAAGAAGCAGCTCCGGAAGCATAATTATTATATTTTAATAAAAATGCGGTTGATAAAATTTATCAACCGCTTTTTTTATGTTTAATTTTTCCGGATTGTATTATTTATTATATTTTTTAATAAATTCTACAGCATCATCTTTTGTATTTATTTCCTGATTTAGTTGGGCTTCGTGAAGTTCTTTTATTATTTCTCCAAGAAGTGGTGATTGTTTTATATTGAGAATCCTCATAATATCGTTACCGTCAAGAAGCTTGGGTATAGGTTTTAGTGTAGGTTTCACTTCAATATAAAAGTCCAATAGTTTATTTAATCCGTTTATATTAGCTTCCGTTATTTCTTTTGTTATATCCGGACCTTGTGCTGAAAGCCTGTCTGCTTTTGCTAAAATAATATTATCAATTACATTATTTTCTATTTTTCTTATGTATCTCATCATAACCTTGTTGTCTAAATTAGGAGATGATATGACATTTGAGGGATATATATGAAAACGAATCATATTAGACACATAATCAATCTGTTTATTTGAAAATTTCAATTCTTTTAATAGCGGAATTACCATTTTTTCTCCGATTATATCGTGTTTTATAAAACGATGGCGTTCTTTGCCGTTTTCTGTTTCTATAGTCCATGTTGAGTATTTTCCGATATCGTGCAAAAAGCCCGCAAGTTTAAGATAATTAATTCTTGGATATCCTCCAAAATCGACTCTGTCTAAATGCTCTTTAACTTCATTTTTTGCATTTGCGTATTGTAGTTCTATCTGCCTTACCGTTTCTATTGAATGATATATTAAATCTAAATGGTGGTGAGAATTTTTTGGAACCTTTTTCATATCGCTTACACATGGAAATATCAGTTCTAAAAGACCGATATCAAACATTTTATTAAGTGTATCCGATGTGTTAATTCCGCCGAATAATTTCATTATCTCATCATGTATTCTTTCTTTTGCGGGATTTACAATTAAACTGACGTGTTTTTTTAGCATAGATAATGTTTCATCTTCTATTGTAAATCCTAACGTTGCCATAAATCTGAAAGCTCTTAAGATTCTAAGAGGATCATCCGTAAGATTTTTTTCTTTTATTATATGAATTTGCTTTGTTTTAATATCTTCTGTTCCGTTAGTTACATCAATAAATTTTTCATTTTTTAAATCATAAGCAATAGCATTAATAGTAAAATCCCTTCTTAATAAATCTTCTTCTATGCTATTCCCGCACATTTCAGATATATCGAGATAATTTTCTTTATCTTTTAAAATAAGACGATAGATTTTATTTTCATTATCAAGAGTTATGAGCGTTGCATTAAGACTTTGAGCAAGTTTTTTTGAAAATTCCTCTGCACCTTTAATAGAAATATCTCTGTCTTTGATTTTCTCTATATTTGTCCCCATAAGAAAATCACGAACCATACCGCCAACCAGATATCCTTCATTTATATTTTTTAATATAAAATCATCCTTGATATTCATATACCATATTCCCCAAAGCTGTAATAACAGCTGTATCTGCTTTTAGTATCAAATTCCCGAGTGAAATAATCGGCAAAGACTTTTCTTTGAATAAATTAAATTCCTTTTGAGAAAAACCTCCTTCGGGTCCTATTACGACAAGGATTTTTTCTCTTTTTTTAATAGGATTTTTGCTTAGATATTGTTTAAGATTTTGTTCAGTTGAGCGTTCGCCGAATACAATAGTGCGGTCAAAATCCATATTTATAATGTTTTCTAATTTACTAACTTCAAAACAAGTTGGGATTTTTGCTCTTTCACATTGCTTTGAAGCTTCATACATAACTTTTTGCCATTTTTCTGTTTTAGATTCCGCAACTTCTTTTTTTACCGCGCAATTATCGGTTATGCAGGGATAAATCCCTCTTATGCCCAACTCGGTTGCTTTTTCCATTATTGTTAATTGAGCATCACTCCTAAGCGGTGATTGGGCAAGGTATAAATCAAACTCCAAATCTCGCATTGAAGGATATGATTTTTCAATTTTACAAAATATTTCTTTGTTTGTTATTTTTGTAATAGTCGTTTCATATTGAATTTGATTTTCATCAATTAACAATAAATTTTCGCCGGTTCTTGCTCTTAAAGCTCTTGCAATATGACGATAATTTTCACTATCATTTAAAACGATTTCGTTTTTATATTTGTTATTACTTTTTATAAAAAAATGCGGCATAATTTCCCTGTTTACCTAAATTATACATAAAATTCCATAAATGGTAAACTGAATAAAACAGTAGCTGCTAAATTTTTATATTTGCACTTACAGAATAAGTTTCTCTGTTATAAGTCGGATTCAAATGATTTGTTTGTTTTTGAAAATTAAATTGTAAAGAGTTTCCTGATTTAAAAATTGTGCCTACAGAGAATCCAAGTTTTGTCATATTCTCTGTTAATTCTTCAAAACCTCCGGATTTAATTTGTTGTTTTTCAAATCCCGCTTTTGCCATACCAAAAATTGTCATATTTGAGCCATTCGGTCTTATGTTTGTTTGGAGCTGAGCCTCTGCACCCCAATCGTGAGAGCCTGTGCCTGTAGTTAATCCTGTCATTACGGTATAACCGTTTGCAGCTGTACCAAAAGTTACGTTATCATTAATTCTTGTTTTATAAGAAGCACCTGCGTTAAGCTTTAATCCGGGACTAACAGTAGGTGTCAGACAGCCTGTTTTAAGAGATAAATCTGCCGTTGCGCCTGCTGAAAGGTTTGTACTAAAAAGACTGTGCTTACCTTTAATATTTAATTCTGTTCCTGCTTCTGCGCAGATTCTTGCATCTCCGCCAAATGATTCACTGCCGAATACTTTATTAAATCCTATTAAACCTGAAATTTGGTATCCATCTTTTAATTCTATATTTTTATCATTCAAAACAGTTTTTTCTTTGCCGAATACTTGGCGAATGAATGTTGTTAAATGAGTTGTTTTAAAATCAACAAAAGATTCTTTAGAATCTTGAATCAATGCATAATGTTTTTGGATACGTGTATCAATATATTCTTGTTTATATTTTTCGTAGTTTTCTATATGATCTTTTGTATCAGCAATTCTATTTATTAAAAATTCTTCCGCACCAATATATAAATGATCTATAATATACTGACTCCAAGCTCGTTCTCCCCATAATAATAAAGTTTGGTCGTTCAATACATCCTCAAAAGTTTGGTTTTCATTTACATATTTTTGCAAATAATCATAAACAAAGTCTTCTTTTGATATTGGTGCTTCCATTTGAGTGAAATTTTGTAAGTAATAATTCTGTAAATAATCCAGTCTTCTCAAGTCCTTTTCATATTTTTGTTTATAATCATCAATACTAATATCATTTTCATATTGTGTACCATAAAAATTTTGTAGCTTTTCTAAATCTTCAGGATTTGTAAATTTTATACTTTCTGCCGGTTGGATTGAATTATATGAAATGTCAGAAGCATTATTTGTTAAATTAGTTACATTAGCAATTAATTTAGTGCTTTTATAAGTTTTTCCATTAGGTAATATTTTTTCTTTTTTTAATTCATATTCAGCGCCTACACTTTCACTTTCATCAGCAATAGAAGAATTTTTCGTTGTTTTATAACCAATTTTTATATTTCTTTCTTTATTTATTGTGTTATCCAAATTGCTGTAAGCGGTAGTTATTGAAGCTTCTGCTGAAACAGAGCCTAGAGAAGATATATTTGCTTTACCATTTATAGAGGATTTTGATGCTACATTATTATTAAATAGAGATTCTTTGTTATAATCTCTTTTATCAAGCTCATTTTCTCCGATTGCAACAACTTCACCCATAATGTTTTCATTATGTGAACCGTTTCCATCAATTATGTACATATAACCGTTATTTATAAGACCCATACCTTTTTTGTATATTTCTTTTACTGCATCTTTCATGTTAGATGCATTTAAAACCTGTGATTTTCCATAGTTAGTATGTACGTATTTTCCGTCGGCTCTTTGCCAGAGTAATGTTGTATGATTTGAAGTATCTGTTCCGCCTGCAATTAAAGTTGCCGGAATTTTGAGTTCATCAAGTATAAATTTACCCCACTCATGCATGGTTGAGCAAACAAATCCTTCAATTTCGGTATTATCAGGATTGCTTAATACTTTTTCTAGTACTTGTTCAGAATCCTCTCCCTGTGTTTTTCTGGTGAATCCTGATATACCTAAAATATTACCGGTTCCATGATCATAATGCTGCTTTTCTGAATCTCCAAATAAATGCATTAACGCTAATTGTACTAATTCCGGATTGGTTTCATAATTATCTTTTATAAAACTTTTCATGTCATTGTTTATGCTTGTAATAGATTCTCCGTTTTCATGTCTTTTTCTTAATGAACTTAATGAAAACCTGTTAATAAATTCATAGCCGTTTTTATATGTATAACTAACGGGAACTTCTTCTGATTCAACTTTTTCAATCTCATCAGCAATGCTATAACGACTCATTATAGTCGATTTAGTAGGATTGATTTCAAGTTGGGAAGCTTGAACAACTTCTGCATTCTGAACAGGTTGTTCATTTGTATATCCGGCTTCAAAAGTCACATTTTCGTAATCGTGTGCTTTTGTCTTTTTGACAGACTTCTCATCTTCTTTTTTGGACATTTTACTACTACTCCACGTGTTTATTTATATATATAAAGTATATTTGTCTAAAAAAATTGCTAAATTTTTAGAATATTATTAACATTTGTTAACAATATCGATGTTTTATAGTATGATGTACTCATTAAAAGTTAAGGAGAAAAAATGCTTAGAGGACCTTTTTTAGACAGAAATTGGATGGGAGAAAATAAAGATTACAATTCTTCAAATATTGTTATGCTCGGGCTCCCTTTTGACGGAACGGTTTCATATCGTCCGGGCTCAAGGTTTGCACCTGAACAAATAAGGCTTGCAAGCTGGGGATTAGAGGAATATTCTCCATATTTTGATAAACATTTGGAAGATTGTAATTTCCATGATGCGGGAGATTTAGAATTTCCGCTCGGGAATACTAAAGCTTCTCTGGATTTAATAGAAAAAAATGTTGGAGATATTTATAATGACGGTAAAAGGGTTTTCGGTATCGGCGGCGAGCATCTCGTAACATTACCAGAAATAAAAGCTATTTCTAAATTCTATGATAATTTAGCAATTGTTCATTTTGATGCCCATACGGATTTACGAAAAGAATATCTGGGCGAAGAACTTTCTCATTCAGCTGTTATAAGACATTCAGGTGAAATAGTCGGTTATGAAAACTTAAAACAAATAGGTATTCGCTCAGGTATGAAGGAAGAATTTGAATTAATGAGCAAATACAATACAAGAGCATCTAAGTACGAAGATTTGGACAAATTAAAAGAAAAAAATATTTTTATAACAGTAGATTTAGATGTTCTTGATACCTCAATCATGCCGGGGACAGGAACTCCCGAGGTCGGCGGTTTAACCTTTAATGAACTGGTTGGCTGGTTTGAGTATCTCTCTGAGTTCAATATTATCGGTGCCGATGTTGTTGAACTTGCGCCGGATTATGATTCAAGCGGTGCTTCAACGGCTGTCGCAACAAAAGTTATCAGAGAATTATTAATGGTTATGTGACAATAGTATTAAAAATTTTTACATATTAAAACAACGATTTTATTTTGTTATAATTGTAATATTAGGGAGAGAAAAATGGAATTCAAATCAAAAATTAAAACAATCGAATGGGTGGATAATTATTCGAAAATGGTAGATCAGACCGTTATACCATATGAATACAAGTTTGTTAATATAACAACAGGCGAGCAAATGTTTCACGCAATAAAAGATATGATTGTAAGAGGTGCTCCCGCAATCGGTATAGCAGGGGCTCATGGTGTTGTATTATATGCTCAGGAAGCTTTGAATAACGGAATGACGAATGTAGAAGAATTCAAGAAGTGGGTAATAGAAAAAGCAGAATATATGAAAACTTCTCGTCCTACGGCAGTAAATCTTATGTGGGCTGTGGAAAAACAAATAGAAGTTATAAAGAATTCTCATTCTGACGTAAAAGGCATAATAGAAGAGCTTAAACAAAACGGTATTAAACTTGAAAATGAAGATATTGAAATCAATAAAAAGATTGGAGATTACGGAGCAGAAGTGGTTCCAAAGGGTGCAACAATATTAACTCACTGCAATGCAGGAGCTCTCGCAACCGTCGGATATGGAACAGCATTAGGAGTTGTGCGTTCTGCATATGCAAAAGATAATTCTATTCAAGTTTTTGCTGATGAAACACGCCCGCGTCAACAGGGTGCAAGAATAACAACTTTTGAGCTTGCGATGGACGGAATTCCGGTAACTCTTATTACAGACGGTATGTGTTCATATTTTATGAGTAAAGGAATGATTGATATGGTTGTGGTAGGAGCGGATAGAATTGCAGCAAACGGGGATACCGCAAATAAAATCGGAACTTATACAGTTGCAATTGCTGCCAAATATCATAATATTCCGTTTTATATAGCTGCACCGTTGTCAACTATTGATACTTCAATAAAAACAGGGAAAGAAATTCCGATAGAAGAACGTTCAAGAGAAGAAGTTACACATATTAACGGAAAAAGAATTTGTGCTGAGGGTATTAATATAATTAATCCGGGATTTGATGTAACTCCTCACGAATTAATTGCGGGCATAATTACAGAAAAGGGAATATTAAGACCTGATTATACAAAATCTATAGCAGAAGCTTTTCAAAAATAGAAGGAGGATATGGTATGAAAAAATTTATGGTATCAGCATTTGTGTTATCTTTATTAGCATTATCAACTCCTGTTTACGCAGGAACACATGGGGTAAATGGAAGAGTAAGCGGACGTTCAATTTGTGCAGGTGCTTTATCACTAATTGTTTGGCCCGGAATCGGACAAGTGGTTAACGAAGAAAGTTATGAAAAAAATATTACCCATGCAATTCTTGGTCTTACAGGAATTTTCAGAATCTGGTCTTGCTATGATGCTGTCGTTGACAGACATGGCGG
>CAMORE010000102.1 GCA_946623365.1 uncultured Acinetobacter sp. | reverse complement strand
CAAGTTATTACGTATAACGAATAGCGATGAATAAAAAAGTATAATGCAACAAAATGTGTTATTTGTTGCATTTCTGTAACCAATTATTTGACATGTACAGCAATGACAAAACTTGTTTATTCTTCTGTAACAGTCTATATAATTAACTTAATTAATGTTTTTAATATATAATTCTTCAATTAAAACGCAAACAGTAGCTGCTATAGCAGGCGCAAAAATGACACCGACTAAACCCAAATATTGAGCCGTAATAAGTAAAAAGAAATATATTATCAGAGGATGCAGGTCAAGTAATTTGCCAAATACGTACGGTCTTACCAGATTATTTTCTGCCCATTGTGCGAATGCAAAAAGCAGTACTACAAGCCCCATTTTAACCAATCCCATTTTGCTGACTGCTATTAAAATAATTACTAAAGCAACAGTAGGACCAACTACGGGGATAAGATCGAATATTGCTGTTATAAGACCTAATATTACTGCGTAATCTACTTTTAGAATAAGCAGACCTATAAATACGATTAAACCTACACTGACAAGTGTAACAACCTGAGCTAAAACATAGCCGCCAACTTTTTGAGAGATTGATTCTAAAATCTCATCTGCTCTTTGTTTCAAATCTTTAGGAAACAAACTTAAATATCCTTTTTTTACGGTTTCTTTATCAGCCATAAAATAATATATGATGATACAAGCTGCTAAAAAGTATATCAAAAATGACATTATCCCTTTACTAAACATTATAGATTGATTAACAATATTAGAAGTAAAACCTGTTGCGGAAGAAACCAGTCCACCTAAGTCGATATTATTTAGATTTGTATTGGCCAAAAACGGAATACTCAACAGTAATTTTTTTGTGTTTTCAAAATGTTCCGGCAAGGCTTCTATAAAGGTGCTGATTTGATATCCGCCTGTGACTATTATCGGTATTAAAAAAATAAATCCTATTAAAAGCGTTGTTAATAGCACAATAGAAGATGCCAGAGGTCTTGATATTTTTTTATTATTGCATAATTTGTCCACAATCGGATTTAATGAGCAAGAGATAACAAATGATGCGAAAAACAAAATGGCAATATCTTTTATTTGTGCAATAAAAATAATAAATAAAATTGCTAATACAAAAAATAAAAAATTCTTTATCCCTATATATTTATTAAAAAAATTAATCATTTATGCACTCCTTATATTCGCTATATTACCATAAAATCACCTGATTATATATTTTATTTTAAAAAATATAATGATAAAATAATGACATGGGTAATATATTAGAAGTAAAAAATTTAACAGTTGAGTATAAAAACACGAAAAATCAAATGCGAACAATCGCCGTAAATAATGTAAGTTTTAATATAAAAGACGGTGAAATATATGCGCTTGCGGGAGAATCCGGATGCGGTAAGTCAACACTGGCAAAGGCAATAACGAAACTTGTACCAATAAAATCAGGTGATATCTTTTTCAAGGGTAAAAGTATAATATCTCATACAAAAGAAGAAAAAATTCTATATCCGAAACAGGTTCAAATGGTATTTCAAAATCCATATTCAAGTTTAAATCCAAAAATGAAAATAATTGATATTCTAAAAGAACCGATGGATATAAATACTGATTATTCAAGATTAAGAAAAAGGAGCATAATAAAAGAAGTATTGACTGACGTAGGTTTGCAGGAAAATATACTTGAGTTATATCCGCATGAGTTCTCGGGTGGTCAAAGACAGAGAATTGCCATAGCTCGAGCTCTTATATTAAATCCTGAATTTATAATTGCAGATGAACCTGTGAGCGCTTTGGATGCAAGTATACAAGCTCAAATTATTAATTTATTTAAAAATTTAAAAGAGCAGCGAAATTTAACACTTTTGTTTATATCGCATGATTTAAATGTTATAAGATATTTGGCTGATAGGGTAGGTGTTATGTATTTCGGTGAGCTTGTTGAAGAAAACGACACATTGTCTATTTTTAGTTATCCGCGGCATGAATATACAAAAACATTACTTAATTCTGCTCCAAGTTTAAAGAGCTAAATTGCTGAATACCCTAAAATACTGCTGTTGTCAAATTTATGTTTGTTTAAATTTATTTAAATGCATTGAGTTTTCGGAATAATTACAAATTTTTGGTTTTCAGCACCCCCTATTTACCCCCTATTTGTAAATTTTTGTAACGATTTCATTAAAAAAGCTAAAGTTTTAAAAAAAAGTGCCGATATACATGATGTAAAGCAAAGGGACAAGGTAATGGCTGAATCGTTCAATTTAAATCGAGTATTACAGGAGCAGAATTCATACGTACAACGCAAATATAATGCGGGTGAAAACGGTCAGGCTGCAATGGAACAACGTGAGCTTGAAAGAGCTCAACAAGCTGTTCAAGCTCAGCAAGGTTTTCTCGAGTTAACTCTAAAGCAAAAAATTCAGGAAATAATGATTCCTGAACGTGTATTGCAGCAGTTTACGGATACAGCTGTTAATACGCTTATGGGAACAATTAATCCGTTCTTGGAATGGCTTGAAGAAAATGAAGTCTATTATACAGAAAACTTGTTTACTAATGCAATACAAGCTGATGCGAAGCAGTTATTCTACACGAAATATGCACTATCTCAAGAAGCTGCCGGGGAAGACAAAGCAGGTCAAAACTTCTACGCATCATTCTAAAAGATTTTTTCTCTCTTTCTCTTTTTCTATAAAATTAAAACCCGCTTTGATAAAAGCGGGTTTCTTTTTGCACTTAATAAAAGAGGATGCAATACATTGCATCCTCTTTTGGTTTTGACATTAATTTAACTATAAAGCAGCTTTTGCTGTTTCTACTATAAGAGCAAATGCTTCTTTATCATTTACAGCAAGGTCTGCAAGCATCTTTCTGTTTACAAGGATATTTGCTTTTTTGCAAGCATTAACAAATCTTGAATAGCTCATTCCTTGTTCTCTAACAGCAGCATTAATTCTTACAATCCATAAACGACGCATGTTGCGTTTTGTTGCACGTCTGTCTCTGTAAGCATATTTAAGAGCCTTCATAACAGCTATGTTAGCAACCTTAAATATTCTGCTTCTTGCGCCTTTAAACCCTTTAGCGAGTTTTAATATTTTCTTATGTCTGTTGCGACATACATTACCACGTCTTATTCTCATCTTTCAACACTCCTATCTTGCATACTTCTTGTAAGGTAACTCTTTTGAAACTAAATCTACATGAGTTTCAGAAACCGCAATATCTCCAAAGATTTTACGTTTTCTTCCTTCTGATTTGTGTTGAAGAAGGTGACCGATACCTGCATGTCTTCTTGTGATTTTACCTGTGCCGGTAACTTTGTATCTCTTAGCTGCCGCACGATGTGTTTTTAATTTTGGCATTTTGTTCCTCCTTTGGGCGGGGTAAATATTTAGGGCTGAAAGTACTTACTTTCAATCTATTTACACCTCTTTTTTGCCCGGCTACTACATTATCCGAGTAAGGCATACCACAGCGCTATACTTCGGCTTATATACAAGATAAAACAAACTATCGTCAAAGTCAACATAATAGAATTATTAGGATGCAAATGTAAATTTATGTTACAAAATTTTGTTAAATCCTAAAGTTTTATTAGTTTTTGCCGATAAATAATTATATAAGTAACAGTGGAATGAGATAAGTAAGCTTGTCAGGAATATAATGAGTAAAATTGATAATATTCATAACAATTTTATACTTGCAGCTAATGCCGAAAATATTGGCACTAATAAGCATACTTATAATAATAAAATTTCTCAGGAGTTATCAGGAAATAGTGAACAGACAAATCTGGATTCCTTTATAGTTAAAAAACCCGAATTACAAGAATTTGACCTTGCAGGAACTCCCCAAAAGCTTTTAGAAAGTGGTATTCTGTCAGAAAAATATTTATTTGAGAATGGCTTTAGTCCTGTAACAAAAGATTCTGCAGTATTTCAACTCGGAAATAATGAGGATAAAGGAAAGTATTCTCTTGATGTTCAAATTTTTTATAATCCGACAGCAAAACAGTACACATACGGTGTTAAAGTCTTTAAAGAAGGAAAACAAATTGGTACAAAAGATAATGCGGAGCTGGAAGCTTTCTTGATTGCAAATTACGGTTTCGGTTTTGAGGAACTTTTATCAGGTGAACATATAGATTTTGATAAAAAAAGCAAGTCGTATATACTCGATCTTCGACCTGTTGTATCACCGGAAGAAGTTTTAAGTCTTGAAAAAGAAGGCGGGTTTGAATTAATAGAAAATGAAAAACCCGAACGAACAAACAGAAGATTTGCAATTGCTCTTATACATTCCAAATTCGATAGTTTAATAAATGAGTATTCTCAGATGTTAACCGTATTAGGAGGTCTGGATTTTGGTCTTTGGTATGAAGGCGCAAAAATGGGCATACAAGAAATCTCCGAGTTTTTGGGAATCGAAAATTTTCACTATTCCGGCGTGTCCAGAATTAAAGAACTTGTAAAAAAACGTGATGAGATTTGTAAAAAACTTGATAATGCAATTGATCAGCCTGATCTTTTTAATGCATTATTTAAAGACTTTTTAGGAACAGACTATTCTGACGGGAAAATGCAAGGTCTGAGAGATATTCGTCATAAAGGGGTTAGCGGCATTGAAAGTGATTCTGTTAAACAAGCAGAATGCTATAGAGAATTTGAAAAACAATTCCCAGATAATGATGTAGATAAATTACTTGAAAAGTGGGATTCGGAATTAACGCAAAAGATAAATACACTCGGTGATATTGTAATAATGCTTCTTTTAACAAAAGGTATTGGAGCCGGTGCACAAAAAGCCGGTGCAGAAGTCCTTAAAGCAATAGGAGAAAAAAATGTCAAGCTTGCTATGTCAAAGTTTGTGGTTTTTTCTAATGCTATAGCACAAACTGTAACCACAATGTCAGCGTTCGAAGGCTCTAAAACACTGGTTAGAGGACTTACTAACGGTGAGGACTTAAGTACGGATGAAATAATTGACAGAACCGTTACTTCTCTGGGTGAAGGTGCAATCATGGGTTTAGAGATTGCATTAATGGAAATGTTTTTAATCTCGCCTATGACAAAAGCTCTGTCAAAAAGATTGGTTAAATTTACTGACGCTTCCGAAAAAATAGCCGCAAGTACAGCAGAAGCAGGTTCAAAAGGCCTTGCAATGGAAGAAGTCATGAAAATATATGAAGCTGAAACTAAAGGCATGAGAGAAGCAGTACATACTGCACTTGCTGTCCCGACTTTATCATTAGGATTTACAGGAATTGAAACGGCAAAAGCTAAGTTTGGCGAATTTAACGCAGAACAATATAGAGAACTTCTTATTCAAAATAAAGAAAATACGCAAGAGGATATAAATGCGTATTTAGCTATGAGCGAGGATGAACTCAGAACGGAATATACTATTAATACTGCTAAAGAACAGTTAGAGAGTATGACAACAATTGAGGGAATAGGAATTTTGTTCAAACGTGTTCAAGCCGCCGTTATTGCAGATAAAGCATTATCCCCCCAATATAATAATATTCTAAAAGCAAGATTATGTCCTGTTGAAGATAACGGAGTAACAAAATACGAATTGAGAACCCCTGATGATAAACCTTTGCAATTTGTTATAAAAGAAAAATCAGGGAATAAAACCGTAACTAAATTCTCAAAACCAGAAGATGCCGTTGCATCGTATATGACTTTGTGTACTGATATAGCAAAAACAATTGTAAAAGATACAAAGAACACTAAAATTGCAAATCCTCTGAATCTTTCATCACGCATAAAGAAAGCAAAGACCGTCGAAGAAGTAATAGTAATTCAAAATGAAATAAATGATGCAAACTTGTCAGAAGAAGTAAAAAACAGGCTTAAGGTAGAGTGTTACAAAAAATATGCAAAATTAACTGAAGAAAATCCGGATTATGAATACAAGAAAGTTGACGGAGAAGAAGCATTCGAGGAGGACGATGATTTTAGTCAAATAGAAAAATCTTATTCAGAGATGGCAGAGCGTTATGAACAAGAACTTGAAACTCTTGATGAAGCTGCTAAAAAAGCAGCAAACCAAAATGTTCAAAAACTGGTGGAATTAGGAGCTCCGGATGTAATAATTTATCATGAACAAAGACGGGCTGTAGAAGGTATACAAGAATATAAAAAAATAAAAGCAGAAGTAGAAGCAATTGGAGATGAAAAATTAAGAAATGAATTATTAAATGATTTAGATAATATGATTAAATCTGATAATGAAAAATCTATGAGAGGGAGAATGAATTCTTTTCGAAAAATATTGGATAGAAAAACAAAGACTCCATCGGCTCGCTTAATGCAATTTTTAAAAGAAAAAAAACCTGAAGTATATGAACAATTATTAAAAAATCCTGAAAGTATTAATGACCCTCATTTGAGAGAAGTAAAAGAAGAATTCTCAAAAATAGATAAATATGAATTCTTAATGGATAAAATAACTTTAACGAATGATAAAAAGGAAGCAGATGAACTATATGAGCAGTATTTGCAAGACGAATTTGTTTCCGATAATCCAAAAATTGATGCAGAAGTAAAAGAACGCTGTCGACAAATAAATAGAGATTTTGGTGTAAAAGTATTTTTACCTGTTAACTTGAAAGAAGCAGGACAAGCTTTAATATTGGTTTATCAAGAACTTGCAAACTATAGGGAATTTGCTCGTCAAAATGGTGAAACAGCCAAGATGCCGAGACGAATTAATTTTATGAGAGCAAGAAAACTATATCTGAATTCTGATGCAATTGGCAGATACTCTTCTGAATATAATACCATGTCAGTAGATGGGCTTAAGATTAACAGAAATAATAAAGATAATGCATCTAATAAAGTTGATAAGAAAAAGAACACTGTGCATAATGATGCATTTAATAGTATTAAAAATACTATAAGACACGAGATGGCTCACGCTAATATTCATCCGGAAGATGATTATGAATTTCCGGAATGGTTTAATCCGATGGTAGAACTTGATGAACTTTTTAATGGCGGAGCAGACGTAAATATAATTATGTCAGCTATAAAAAATATGCAAGAATTTTTAGCATATACTGCAGAATG
>CAMORE010000101.1 GCA_946623365.1 uncultured Acinetobacter sp. | reverse complement strand
TCATCTATAGTCATTAAACAAAAAAGAAAAAGTAACCAAAAAGAAAAGAAAACAGGGTCGGCTTATTGAACGGCTCTGTTTTTTGATTTCAAATATTGTTCTCTCGCCTGTTAAATAACACATTCATAGTTAAAAGACATAAAAAAAAGACCTTGTATAAAAAACCAAGGCCTGTCCGTTTAAATAAGAAGAGAGAGCTTTATGCTCATGCTAAAAACTGTCAATAAAAAATTTTGCTAGTTTGTATTTTAAATTTTTACAAAACTTAACAAAAGATGAAGAATACAATTTTCGCACCAATAATTTTGAATTCATTAAACAAACATAAAAAGGCGGTTTTGGGAATTTTCCCAAAACCGCCTAATCTCTTTATTAATCTATAACTTTTTCATCTATCCGGTAGTCCCACTCTGAGGCGGACAAACAAGCCTTGTGATTAACTTGTAGAGCCGTTCAAGTAGCCGACCATATATGAAAAGTCTTTTGGTTCTTTTCTCCAGAAAAGAACACGCTTCCTTACGCATTTACCAATGTCTTACGTGGGCAAGCGATTGCAGACAGTAGGGTGCGGTGTACCGCACCAAAAATAAAAAAGTTACCATATTGGGTAATATGTAACAAAATGTAACGAGATGTTAAACAAAAATTAAAATCTTTACAATTGACTCAAAACCAATCATAATGCACTATTGAATAGAATAGAATAGAAAAACTGTGAGCAATTAGTTTCCAATTCGAAACTTTATATATTTGTAAGATTAATCTGACGGGAAAAGTTTAAGTTAAGAAAAGGAGATTTTATTATGGCAATTTTACCTAGTTTAGGAGAAGTTTTAGTTAAAAAATTTACACAAGGTGGTAAAAATTTTACTATGTTTTATAGGAGCGGTCGTGGTCCCAATAATTTTAAATACAGTATTTCACTATTTCAAGATAATGCAACAGGAAAATTCGTAAATGGTAGTTATAAGAGCGTTCAAGTTAAAAACGGATGTCGAACAGCATGGCGTCAAGATTTAATGAACAGTGAAGGGTATGGAAATCGTACTTATCGTTTTGACAGAGTACCAGCAGAAGAAGCAAAAAAACATATGGTAACCCCTGATATAACTCTAACATATTTTAAAGACCCTGTTTATAACGGAACAGTTCAACGCTTATTCCCGGATTTCTTTGTTCAACGTCATCAAGGGTACGGTTTTGTCGGCAAAAATGCTGTTCGTGATATAAAAGCAAACCCGCAATACAATAGAGATGTTGACAGAGTTCTCGCACAAATAGAAGAAAATTGTGCGAGAAGAAAAGCTGAATATGATCCTTGGGGATAATATCTTTTATCAAGTAGGTTGGCTTTATGCTATGCCGACAATAATATAAACAGTTTTAGTTGGGTTTCACCTAACCTACTTTCTTTGAAAAATTAAATGTGTTCAATATTCAATATAAATCTATTCAACAAACAAACATAAAAAGGCGGTTTTGGGAATTTTCCCAAAACCGCCTAATCTCTTTATTAATCTATAACTTTTTCATCTATCCGGTAGTCCCACTCTGAGGCGGACAAACAAGCCTTGTGATTAACTTGTAGTATCGTTCAAGTAGCCGACCATATGTCGGTTCTTTTTTGCTTCTTTTTTCTTTCCTAAGAAAAAAGAAGGACAATTCCTTGCCCTTCCTTTTTTCTTTATTATGTTATCTAAACCCCTGCCAATTGTTTTCTTGGGCAAGCGATTGCAGCTTGAGCGGCAGCCAACTTAGCTTGCGGAATGCGGAATGGTGAGCAAGAAACGTAATTAAGTCCGATTTTGTGAGCGTACTTAACTGAATCAGGATCTCCGCCATGTTCACCGCAGATACCGCCGACTAGTGAACTGTTAACTGCTTTACCTTCATTAATTGACATTTCGATTAATCTTCCAACACCTTTTTGGTCAAGTGTGATGAACGGGTTAGAAGGAAGAATCTTTTGTTCTACATAGTTCTTTAAGAATTTACCTTCTGCGTCATCACGAGAGTAACCGAATGTCATTTGAGTAAGGTCATTGGTACCATAAGAGAAGAATTCAGCTTCTGTTGCAACTTCGTCAGCTGTTAATGCTGCACGAGGAATTTCAATCATTGTACCGAATTTATAATCAACTCTTACGCCTTTTTCTGCCATTACTTGTTCAGCAACTGCAACTAATGTAGCTTTTGCTGTCTTAAGTTCGTTGATATGACCGATTAGAGGTATCATAATCCATGGTTGAATGTGATGACCTTCTTTTGTCAAATCGCAGCAAGCTTCAAATATTGCTCTAACTTGCATTTCGTTGATTTCAGGATATGTTAATCCTAAACGGCATCCTCTTAAGCCCATCATCGGGTTAGATTCAGATAAGTTTTCAACGATTTCAAGCATTTTTTCATCTTCAGAGTAATCTTGATTTAAAGCACGTTTTGTTGCAACTTTTTCAATCAATTCTATCTTTGAAGGTAAGAATTCATGAAGCGGCGGATCAAGTAAACGAACTGTAAGAGGTTTGTCGCCTAATGCCTTAAACATTGAGTAGAAATCTGAGTATTGCATTGGAAGTAAGTGGCTTAAAGCTTCTTTTCTTGCTTCTGTTGTAGATGCAATAATCATTTTTTGAACCCAAGGAAGTCTGTCCGGATCCATGAACATGTGTTCTGTTCTGCAAAGACCAACACCTTCAGCGCCAAATTTCTTAGCATTTTCAATATCCTTAGGTGTATCAGCGTTAGCTTCTACGTGAAGTTCTTTGATTTCATCAACCCAAGAGAAGAATGTTTCAAAGTCTTCATCCAAGCCTGCTTGAACAAGTTCAATAGCACCTTCCATAACTTCACCTGTACCGCCGTCAAGAGAAATAATATCATCTTTGTGGAATACAGTTCCGTCTGAACAAGTGATTGTTTCTTTTGCTAAGTCGATAACAAGGTCTTCACAACCTGAAACGCAAGGTTTACCCATACCTTTAGCAACAACTGCTGCGTGAGAAGTAGCACCGCCGCGTAGTGTTAAAACACCTTGAGAAACAGCCATACCGTGGATATCATCAGGACAAGTTTCAATTCTTACTAAAATAACTTTTTCACCTGCTTCACCACGACGAGCAGCTTCTTCAGTATCAAATACAATCTTACCTACTGCAGCACCGGGAGATGCGTTAACACCCTTAGAAACTTTGTGTGAGTGTTTAACTTTATCAGGGTTGAAGCATGGTAACAATACTTGGTAAACTGAATAAGGGTCTACTTGATTGATAGCTTCTTCTTTAGTAATAATACCTTCTCTGTACATGTCAACGGCAATCTTAATAGCAGCCTTAGCTGTTCTCTTACCGTTACGAGTTTGAAGAATCCAAAGTTTACCGCGTTCTACAGTAAATTCCATATCTTGAACGTCGTGATAACCTTTTTCAAGTTGTTTAGCGATATCTACATATTGACGGTAGATATCAGGCATATCAGTTTCTAATTCTGCAATTTGTTTTGGAGTTCTGATACCTGCAACAACGTCTTCACCTTGAGCGTTTACCAAATATTCACCGTAGAATTTGTTTTCACCTGTAGCAGGGTTACGAGTGAATGAAACACCTGTTGCGCAATCGTTACCCATGTTACCGAATACCATTGTTTGTACGTTAACAGCAGTACCGTAATTATGGTCGATTTTGTTCATGTTTCTGTATGCTACAGCACGCGGAATATTCCAAGAACGGAATACGGCTTCAATAGCTTCTTGAAGTTGAACATATGGGTCTTGCGGGAATTCTTTTCCTGTAACTTCTTTGATTTTTGCTTTGTAGATAGGAATCAAAGACTTCCAACCTTCAGCAGAGATTTCAGTATCAGATGTTACGCCTTCTCTTGCTTTAACTTTTTCAACTTCTGATTCAAAATAAAGTTGTCTGTCCATTTCCCAAGCTACAGAGCCAAACATTGTTAAAAATCTTCTATAAGAATCATAGCAGAAACGAGGGTTATTAGTTAATTTAACCATAGCTTCAACTGTTTCATCGTTTAGACCTAAGTTTAATATTGTTTCCATCATACCGGGCATAGAAACTCTTGCACCGGAACGAACAGAAACTAAAAGCGGATTATTTAAGTCACCAAACTTTTTACCTGCTTGCTCTTCAACAGTTTTAAGAGCGAATTTAACTTCATCCATTAATCCTGCGGGCATTTTATTGCCATGATTAATGTAATCCATACAAGTTTCAGTTGTGATAGTAAGTCCCGGAGGAACAGGAAGACCTAAATTAGTCATTTCTGCAAGGTTAGCACCTTTTCCGCCGAGGAGCGCACGCATATCAGCGTTACCTTCTTTGAATAGCCATACTCTTTTTTCAGCCATTGTATATTTCTCCTTTTTATTTTTGTTGGGTTTTCCCCAACCTACTTTTAGTTTTTTTCTATCGGACAGAGTCTGACTATAGAAATTACCTTTTCATATGAGTCAAGACCCACACCGATTTTGCAAAAATACTTTAACATGAACATAAAACAATTTACAGTATTATCTTTACCCCTTTTGTAAATTTTTGTAAAGGAGAAAATAAATTTTAGTCAATTTTCAACTTTCACTTGTTTTATGTATGGTATAAAATAGTGTGGAACAGAAAGAAGGTAGAAAATGAATGGTGTAAACTTAAATGTGAGTGTATATAATCAAAATAATCGACCTGCATTTAACGGTAAAATTAATAAAAAGAATTTGGCAGAAATGGTTAATGAATTTGGGTGTCAAAGGCCGTTGGAGTTTATTCAAAGACAGCGATCTCTAGACGATCAAAAGGAAACTCTAATGAGACGATATATCAGTAAGTTTATAGAAATTTTTTCCAAAGAACCTAAAGATATAAAAGAGTTTAGAGAAAAAATAGAAAAAATGGTAGCAGATGGCATAATTGATGCTGATTATGCTGCAACACTGTTGTTTAAGAAAGGAAATGGTCGTGCTTCAACAAATAAATTAGTTGAAACAGCGAACAAAGCTTCAAGGCAAGTTTATTTGGATGAACTTAGAGAACGTGATCCTGAATTATTTAAGGAAGTTCTCCGAAGAGAAAGTGAAGAAAGATTTGCGCTTATGTCAAATTGGGATATTGTGAAGGATTTTCTTAAGAATTTAGAGAAAAAATCTTAGTTTAAAAAATGTATTATATATGCAAAGGAATTTAAAATGAAAATATTTACCCCCCATGCAGATTTAAAAGTAGTAGAAGAGTTAACAAGGTACATTAGTCCTGCTTCAATCGAGAAAGCGAGATTTCAGAGGTTTAATGCTCCGATTGTTGATGATGGGAATTTGGTATGTGATAAATTTTTCAGGACGGATGAATTATTTAATAAAAGTGAGGATATGGTTCAATCATTTTATCCATACAGTGTTGACGACGTACCTTTGGTTAACCGAACTGGTTTAATGCCAAGTAATATTCATCGATTATCTGATTGTAAAGCAGCGCATGTTGAAAATGACTTACCGTATTACGTTGATATAATTGGTGAAAATAAACGTATATATTTAGAAGATTTTGGTGTAAAAAATCCAAAGTATCCGGAATGTGAAACTGATGCCGGTATTAGATATCCGGGACTGACTGTAGATGAAGTAATTAACATAAAATACCATGCAAAAGCAATTTCTCCGGTTGACAGTCTGGGTATAGAAAAAGAAGCTTATGCTCTTCTTAAAAAAGGTTTTCCGCTGGAAGGTGTAGTAAACTTAATAAAAAAATCTGCAATAAAAAGCGGGGACGGCAGCTCAAAAGGTGCAGTAGGGCTAATGACTTTTCTTGCGGAATTTCCTGACTTAAAAAATCATATGGTTCTGTATTCTAAAACTCAAGGTGAAGTTTTCGACAGAATTGGGGCAAAACGGTTTAGAAAACTTTATGAAATGTGTGACGGAGATAAAAAACTTGCATGTAATATTCTTTGGGATTGCAGATGTGAAAGACAAGACGGAAGCTTCTTGTCTGATGAAAACTTACTTGATATAGGGACAATGCTTTATAAAACAGATAATACTTGGACTTCTGTTAAGTCTGATATTATCCAATGCATAAAAAATAAGAATAGCAAGGAATATAATAAATACAGGAAAATTGTAGGCAGTTTATTGTATGATAAAACACCTATGCCGGACATAGTAAAGATTCTTGCTCGTAATAATAAAAAGGCACAATAAGACATAAGAATAATAAAAGCGGCTTTAAATTAAATCAAATTTAAGCCGCATTTTAAATTATTTTTTTAGAATAGAAAGTCCTTTTCCGATTAAATGTTTTTCTATAACTTTTTGTTTTGTAATCGGAAGTCTATTCATTGTGTATTTAGTAAATTCTTTTGATGTAAAGGGTAATGCTGACATTACGGTAACCACAACATCTGTTATACTCAGAACGGAATCTTTTACAGATTCTTTATGAGAAGTATTAGTTTCGGTAATTTTTTGAATTTGTTCTAAGCTTTCGTCATAAAACGGATAATATTGATATTTTATTTCCGTAACATTATTTCCGGATTTAGAACTCTGTTTGGTTGTTGTTGTACCCCAAAGACCTTTAAAAGATTGGGAATTAACATTGTTGATGGGTAAAATATTCATATACACACTCCTTTTGTAATCATAATACTCCTGCGAAAAATAAATTACAATTATATTATATAAGAATGTAACAAAAATTTAACATTTAATTATATAGAAACTTATGAATAATTTTTAGTGTTTATATTTTTAAATTTATTTAGCACGAAAGTCAGAGAAAATAAGTAAAATAAGGTATTATAATAATACTTGATTTTTTATATTCAGCGTTTAATAATATTGGTGTTGAAAGTGTTTCGACAAATATATTAAATATCAATGCGGGATACTCTGCCGAACAGAAGCCGAACCATTGAGGGTTTTGTGAGAGGTAAGTCTGGAAGACTGCTCAAGAGTTGAACGTAAATGAAAATTTAATAACGCGGGATACTCTGCCGAACAAAAGCCGAACCGTTGAGGGTTTTGTGAGAGGTAAGTCTGGAAGACTGCTCAAGAGTTGAACGCAAATGATAATTTAATAACGCGGGATACTCTGCCGAACAAAAGCCGAACCGTTGAGGGTTTTG
>CAMORE010000100.1 GCA_946623365.1 uncultured Acinetobacter sp. | reverse complement strand
TTGTAAAAATATAAAAAGTATGAGTGGAACGGTTATATTAACCCCTACCCTCATACTTTTTTAATGCTTATAATATTGTACAGTTTTTTTATTGACACATAATTTAAAATTAAGTAATATGCAGATAATAAGAGGGAAAGTATGAGTCCTAGTAATAAAGATAAAAAGACTTCGATAAAATTATTTGAAGATTATAAAGTTAGAACAAGTTGGGATAATGAAAAAGAACTTTGGTATTTTTCAGTAGTTGATATAGTGGCGATTTTAACAGAAAGTCCTAATCCCAGAAACTATTGGAAAGTCCTAAAAAACAGATTAAACAAGGAAGGTAGTCAGTTGGTTACAAGTTGTAACCAACTGAAAATGCAATCTTCTGATGGTAAATATTACAAGACTGATGTACTTGATACAGAAGGTGTATTGAGGCTTGTTCAGTCTATACCAAGTCCAAAAGCTGAACCTTTTAAATTGTGGCTTGCACGTGTTGGCAGTGAAAGACTGGACGAAATGCAAGACCCGGAAATTGCTATAAATAGAGCCTTGCAATACTATCTGGCAAAAGGATATTCGCCAGAGTGGGTAAATCAACGTTTGAAATCCATTGAAATTAGGAAAGCACTTACAGACGAATGGCAAAGAAGTGGTGTTAAAGATTCTCAATATGCAATTCTAACAGATATTATTACTAAAGAATGGTCTGACATGAAAACTCGTGAATACAAAGACTACAAAGGACTTAAAAAAGAAAGCCTAAGAGATAATATGTCAAATATGGAATTGGTTTTGAATATGTTAGCGGAAGTTTCAACGACAGAAATTTCAAAACAAAGAAATCCTAAAACCTTAGACGAAAATAAATCAGTTGCGAAACAAGGCGGTAGTGTAGCAAAAGTTGCAAGAAAGCAGATTGAACTTGAAACAGGCAAACCTGTAATAACAGACGAAAACTTTTTACCACAGAAAAAGAAGCCTAAACAGATTAAACAAAAAGATTAAAAATCTTGCGTGTAATCTCCGTGTAATCGGGAGTTAAAAACACTAAATTTTTTTGACGTATGATAACGAATATCAAGCCTGCGAAATACAGAATTTATATATATTGTAGGATGTTTAAATACGTTAGTTACGCATAGCTTAATCACGCTTGAGGCAAAGGGGTCGCATGTTCGAATCGTGTTTATTTACCCCTCCCGACCATTTAGAAAAGAACTTATCATTTGATAAGTTCTTTTTCTGTTGTTATTTTTGATTTCATAAAACTTACATATACTATAAAAATCCCAAAAACGCTGTTCATTTTGTATTCACTTGATTAGATATTTTATATAGAAATAAATTCTTGCTATTTTGCGGAAATATATCCGTTTAGAGCTGTGTAAGCTGCAACATATGGTGAAGCAAGATAAATAAATCCTTTAGTATTTCCCATTCTGCCTTGGAAGTTTCTGTTTTGAGTTGCCAAGCAGACTTCTCCGTCACCGAGTATACCCGCATGAACACCTACACAAGGACCGCATCCCGGAGGTAAAATTGAAGCGTTAGCATCTACAAATATATCTATTAAGCCTTCTTTTAGAGCTTGTTTATAAACATCTTTTGATGCCGGACAAATAAGCATTCTAACATCTTCGTGTACTTTTTTGCCTTTTAGAATACCTGCTACGACTCTCAAATCTTCTATTCTACCGTTTGTACAAGTTCCTACATATACTTGATTAACTTTTACATCATTCAATTCTGATACAGGTTTTGTATTATCAACCGTATGTGGGCAGGAAACCGTATGAGGAACATCTTCCGCTTTTATTTCAATTATTCTTTCATAAACGGCATCCTTATCAGGCAGAATTTGTCTGAATTTATCCCCTCTTCCTCTTTCTTCCAAAAATGCTTTTGTTTTATCATCAGCAATAAATAATCCGCACTTTGCTCCTGCTTCTACTGCCATGTTAGCAAGTGTGAATCTTTCAGACATAATCATATTATCAATAGTGTCGCCCGTAAACTCTAATGCTTTATATGTTGCACCGTCTGCGCCAATCATCCCGATAAGATAAAGCATTAAATCTTTAGAGCAAATTCCATCTTTAAATTTCCCGTTTACGACTATCTTGTATGTTGCGGGGACTTTAAGCCAAGTTTTACCGAGAGCCATCCCAACCGCTATATCAGTTGAACCCATACCTGTGGCAAAAGCACCCAATGCTCCTGATGTGCAAGTATGAGAATCAGCACCGATTAAAATTTCACCGGGATTAACAAAAGTTTCCACAAGTCTTTGATGACAAACACCTGCTCCGGTATCAGAAAGAACAGCTCCGTATTCTTTATGAAAATCTCTAAGTACCATATGAGTATTAGAAAGTTCTTTTCTTGGACTTGGAGAAGCGTGATCTATAAAAAGAATTGTTCTTTCGGGATTGTGCAACTTTGTTTTACCTAATTTTTTAAATTCTTGAACCGTAAGTGGTCCGGTTCCGTCTTGAACAGCAGTTACATCAACTTTTGATATAACAAGCTCTCCTGCATGAACAGTTTTTCCTGCGTGTTCCGATATTATTTTTTCAACTAATGTTAACCCCATTTTACTTCTCCTTATTGACAGAACTATTTTATCATAACGAGAATTTATGAGCAATTTATTTAATAAATGCAGAGTGTTAACGGCTAATTGTTTTAACTTTCCTATCTCAGTTCTCTTCTACAAGGGCACAACTGTTCTTGATAATTTTTGATTAAACAACAATATATGTTTTTTGTTGCATTTATGTAATTAATTATTTGACATGTACAACAATGATTTAGATTCATTGACTATTAGTAAAAAATCATATATTCTGTTAATGAGAATAGGATTACAGGAGAATTAGTATGAAAACGATAGTCCCCGCATTTAAAGATGATAAGGACAAGCTTATAACTTTAGCCATGGTTATTACATCTTTATTTTTTATATTCATACCGGCATTAATAGTCGTATTTATCCCAAAACAGTATATAAGTGAAAGTACATATGAAATAGCAAAAGCGTTTTTTAATTTTGAGCTTTTAATGTTTTTAATAACTCTTTTCTTTATGGTTCCTATTATCGGTTGGCTTGCGGCGTGCTTTATCGGACCTATACTAATGATACTCAATGTAATTATAGTAGTAATTAATTTATGTGCATTAGCAAAAAAAGATACACTAAAAGTTCCTGTTTTTTATGAATTTATTTAGACAGAACCGCATCAGATACAAATTCGTTTAAATCGGTAATGACATTTTTTGCATACTTGCCGTATTGGTTTGCTGCAAGTTTTCGTTCAAATTGAAATAACCCTGAATTTGAAGAATCCGTTAGTGACGGTTTTGACTCAAATAAGGAGTTAAACATTGTTAAAACTTCAGATGTAGAGATATCTTTTATATTGTCAAATAAATTGTTTTTTTCAACTCCTTTGACAGGATTAACAATAGAACTGTCAATCAATGAGGAGTTAGTAAGATCTAAGATATTTAATCCTGAACTGTTCACATAATCACCTATATTATTTTGTTGGTTAATTTGTTTATTCAGTAATTCTTCAAAGACAGAACCATCCGCGTCAAAACCCGCGGTAATACCTTTTGTATTGCCGCCAAACTGTGATGCCGATATTCCGCCTACAACATTTGATACTAAATCCATACAAACATTCTAGTATATTTTCAAGAGTTTTTTATCCTTCAGAAAGTTGATAATATATTTCATTTCTACATATAGTAACAGTAACTATTTGTAACATTTTTCGACAAATATATTTACATAATATTTTGTTAGAGCAACAATAATTTTGTGTTTATTATTTAAGGAATTGTCAGTGAATAAAAAACAACTATCCGAAAATGTAAATCTTCATCAGGAGTTTCATTACGAAACTATGCTAAAGACTAAGTCAGAAGACTTTTTAGCACTTTATGGAAGAAGTACTAAAAGTAGCAGGGAGTATTAAGGGAAAAGCTATTGTTAAGAGAAGAGTAGAATAACAATAGTATTAGGAGAGAGAATAAAAGAATTGAATTTTAAAAAGTTCAATTCTTTTTTATGTTATAATCTAATAGGAATAAGGAGTTTGTATGTTTAGTACTGATATTATTTATGAAGTTATAACATTTTCTGTCGGAGATACTAAAGCCGGTACAAAAATGGGAAAATTACAATTAAAAGATACAGAAAATGATGAAGTTTTAAATTGTATTCTATGGGAAGAAGCATTAAACAGAATGGATTCCAAGTTATTTCGCACAGGAAATCAATTAAGAATTGTTTCGGGCTCCTTTAATGAAAAATACAATAATTGTCTTGTTCAGGTTCTTGAACTCATTAAAGAAGCAAAAACGGGCTTGGATGAAGCGGAACGTGAAAATGAATACCAAGCTATTGCGGAATATATAGAAAAAATAAAAGATGAAAAATTAAAAAGTTTTGTCCGCGATATTTACACCGAAAATAAAGAATTAATATTGATATCACCGGCTGCAAAACTTATGCATCATAATTACATTGGCGGATTAATGGTACATACTCATGAATGCCTCAGATATGCTGATACAATGTTTAATATGTTTTTTCAAAGGGTTAATCATGATGAAACGTATGCGGCTTGCTTACTGCATGATATCGGTAAAATATATGAATACAAAGTTGACCCTGAATCAGGATTGATTGATTATGATGAAGATTTCAGAAAAGAGTGGATTACTCATTCTCAATACGGTTTTTCAATATGTATGAATGCAGGTTTTAAAAGGGTGGCAAAAATGATTGCAGCTCATCACGCCAGAACGGATTGGGGTGCAATTGTTGATTTGAATGAAAAAGATTTGGAACCGTATGTGTATTTGATTCATCATATTGATGATTTATCTGCAAAATTTGGTAAAACAAACGTTTCTATGCTTGGATAAAATTAAAATAATGGTAAGAAAAAAAATATTTTTTATAGCATTAATATTGATTTTCAGTATAGCTTCGGCATTTGCTGTTACAAGAAATAGTTATACAAAGTACGGTAAACATCTTATGCCGAATGAGTTTGATCCGTATTTTATAGATGATTTAGAACATTGCAAGCCTCACTGGTATGTTGATTGGACAGGCACTTATAAATATATTATAGAAGGCAGAGAGAAAAACGGTACTTGTAAATATAAAACGCAATATAATCAATGGTTAAAACGTAATGAAAATGAGTGGAAAGATTATAAAATATGTTATTTTAATGATGCAAAATTAAAAGAGCTTTCTAACGCTCTAAGAGAACATTCCGGACAAATAAGCTCGTATAGAATGGGTTACATGTATCAAACAACAGGAACAAAAGTCGAATATCTTTTATATTCATATGAGTACTACGGCGCATGTAAGCTCGTATGGAAAGGTAAAGGAAGAACAATAGAGTATAAAAATTAGGGGAATAAATTTTTTATGTCAGCTTCCAATGCTTTTGCTAATCGTTTAGCGGTTGATATTGTTGTATCTGTTATACCTCGTTCTATTGCACTCATATAACTTGGAGAGATATTTGCTCGAAAGGCCAGTTCTTCTTGGGAGAAGTCTTTATTTATTCGAAGTTCTTTAACTTTTTCTCCAAATTTTCTGCATAAAACTTTATCGTAACCAAAAGAGCGTTTCCCCATAGAGTCAGTTTAAAATATTTCTATAAAAATTTTAAACTACCCGATAGTTGAAAAGTGCTTTAAAACATGATATAATAAGATATATAGTTTATATTTTTTCAACTATTCTATAGTGCAAATTTTATTATCCCAATTTAATCGTAAAGGAGAATTTATATGGTTGACGTTAACAAATTATCTAATGAAGCAGCAGGTGCAATTTGGGGGCAGTTTGCTTCTGATAATCCGCAGGTTATCAAAGAAGCAGTAAAAATTAGAATAGGCGAATTGCTTACTGATGGTAAAATAAGTAAACAAGATGCATCCAGAGCGTTGAAGTGTATACAAAACGATGCATTAATTAATGCACTTGTAGGAAGAAACCGAACTGAATCTAATAATTTGCAAAATTCCCTATACGGCTGGGAAAGTTTAGGTGATTCAAAGGCTGATGAAATAATGAGTTCTGCCGGCTTAACCCCACAGGATTTGTTTGATGTTTTTCCTTTAGCAGAAGGAGATTATACAATTCAACCGAAAGAACTTGCAAAAATTACTGATGCATTGAATGAAAAAATTAAACAAAACGGCGGAGATAAAAAGTTAAAAAAATCAGAAGTAGAGAGATTAATGCGCAGTATCGGATTAAATATTAAAAAAAGTCCTCTTGAAATTTTATCAAAAGCATTAGGACCGATTTCCCCTCTTTTATACATAATTCCCGGGGTTTCTACTGATATCAGTCCTGTTTCCAAAATTATGTACGATTCTGCAAAAAATAGCGCAGGTGATGAAATTGAACAGCAAATGGATGTTATTGGAACTAAAGCATCTTCATCAAGCACAGGTGTCGAAAACGATGACAGAACAAGTAATGCTTCCGATAAATTATATACAGATCCTGCATTTAAAAAAATATTAGAAAAAAATAAAACAAGTGAAAAAGATTTAAAAAAAATTGTGAAAATATTATCTGAATATAGTTTTTATGAAGCAGATATTAATATGAAAGAAAATAATATAGAAATAGTTGCAAATGACCAAAATATTGCAAATGAGATAAATCAACAAATAATTAGGCAAAAAATAAATAATGTTGTTGTCATAACAAAAAATGAAGTTAACAAATAATAAAATAGTGCGTACAAAAAATTTGTTAATAAAAAGACATAAGTCTTACCTTCACTAAGAATTTCTAAACTTGCTGACACTCATTAATAGTTTTCATCCTCTCCACAAGGGATAGGTGAATAAAAGAGTTTATATTAAAATATGTTATTTTAAGCATATGTAACTAATTGTTTGACATGAATAGCAATGACAACTATGTTTAATCTGTTGTGACATTGTATATAGTTACCTATTTTTTTATTTATGGTAAAATAAATTTAGCGGAAATAGTTATTTAATGGAAGGAATTTATTCCTTCACCTGTCTCTGCTACTGCGAGAATATAGGTCGGGTTTTAACCCGACAAAAATTTATAGTCGGGTTAAAACCCGACCTATATGGATAATGATAAAAAAGGATTAGAATGTAGGGTGCAATTATTTGCACCATCAAAATTAGAATGTAGGTTGGGTTTACTAATCCAACAAAAATAAGGAGAAAGATTAAT
>CAMORE010000099.1 GCA_946623365.1 uncultured Acinetobacter sp. | reverse complement strand
CTAAAGTTTTAAAAAATTTTGCCGATAACTATATAAAAGTAAGTTAAAGGGATTATAATGCCTAAATTTATACCTATATCCAACGATAATACTCCTGCAAACAAATTTTTGTTTTATTTTATGCGCCATCCTGAATGTCACTTAATGACCAAAGACGCTATTTTAAGTATTATGGTTGAAAAAAGAATAATTAATGCAGAAGAAGCAAACAGATTAAAACTTGATATTCCAAACTTAATAGATCAATTTGAATTATCAAAAAAACATAATAAATATCCGACAAATTTTGAATCAAAGATTGCGGAACCTGAAGCTAAACAAACCCCAATACCTTTGAAAGTTCCTAATTTTCATAAAGAATTTACTGATTTAATTATAAAAGATAACGGTCAAATTGATATGAGTCAATTTGACATGAATAATCTCAAAAACCGTTTTCGCTCTGATAAATATGGTGTCCGTTATGAAACAAAAAAAGATTCCGCAAAAGGAGAGAGTTTCGGCTATATTAATATTATAGATAAATCCGGAAACATTTTTGCTACGATAAATTTTTCTCCTAACACAGAAAATGTCATTAATTATAGTGTTGCAACCGAAAATGGAAGAAATAGTTACACCATAAAAAACGGAAAAGTTACTCAATTTTCAAAGTTAAGACCAAATTATTCACAAAACAAATTTTATGATGATAACGGTGAATTGAAAGAGGTTAATTATTATGACGTTAGAAAAAATACTAACAGAAATATTACATATAGCGGAGAGTATCCTTTTTTAGAAACGATAAACGGAAAAGAAAAAAACCTTTTGGCGCAAGATTTATATGAAGATATTAGCGCAAAAACAAAATTGGGAGTTCCTACAACGAGGAGCTCTATAAATAAAAATGTCTTAAAAAGAATCAACAATAAAAATGTATATAAACTTCTGAATGATTATAAAAAGAAGTACGGTAACGATTTAATGGATGATATAAAGTCAGAAATTGGGCTAAAAAAAGAAGTACGAGAAAAACTTATAAATCACATAAAAAATTGCATGAAAAATTCTCTTAAAGAATATGCGGAAGAAGCGGGAGAATATATAGCAAATCTGCTTGCGGAAGATATTTACGGAATAGGAAGCGGTAACTTAGAGAAAGATATTTATCTGATTAATAAAGATAATGTCGGATATGCTGCAAAAAAATATTTAGAAATAGCTGAAGAAAAATACTATGAAGCAAGGAAAAAGCACAACCCGATAGATATACCTTTTACAGACATAACAATCAATCCTGCTATGGCAATTGCACCTATTGAAGGTCTGATTGAATCAATTAATATGGAATTTGGATTAGATCAAGAAGTTATTGATAAACTGATAAAACATATAAAAGACTGCGCTCTAAAAAGCGGATACAAAACGGAAGATGTAACATTCTATACAAAAGATATAGTTGATGACATAAAAACTCACGATAAAGACATTAATAAACTTAATATCGACATAAATCGTCTGAGCAACCGACATGAAGTTTCAAATGACTATACTGACAGCAACTTTGTTTCTGCCAACGGCAAAATTGATGAAAAATTCAGACAAGGGCACATAGGCGACTGCTGGTTGGTTGCAGGAATCAGTGCAATACTTGAGTGCAAAGGAGGAAAAGAAGTTATAGAAAATCTGCTTGATTATGATGAAAAAACGGGAAATGTAACAGTAAATCTTAAAGGATTTAATAAAAAATATACAATAACCGCAGAAGAAATAAAGAATTTTAATCAGTTATCAATTGGAGATGGAGATATTAGAGCAATAGAGATTGCACTGGACAGATATCTGAAAGAATGTGCATATGAAGATGAAAATTTTGACTATTTTGATATAGATGGCAATCATACATCGTTTTTGTTCAAAGCATTGTTAGGTAATGCCGAAGAATTAACTATAGAAGAAGCTATTTCCAAAAATGTTTTGAATAAAAAAGATATTGTTCTTGCACTTGGGAGTGCTAAAAACAGTAAAGATATAAAAGCAACTATTGAGAAAAACGGAGTACGTGTAAATATAATGGAAAGACATGCTTATGCAATAGTAAAATCAGATTCAAAATATATATACCTTAAAGATCCGGGTTATTTCACAAATATAACAACTCCGGTTAAACCTGATAATACAGATGAAGATTCATTAAATACAAACAAAGAGCCCGCAGTATTAAAAGTTTTAAAACAAGATTTGGCAGATATGAACCCCGTAATTTATACTGCTAAACTTAATTAGTTTTCATGGTATTATATTACTACATAAGGGATGTTATACAGGAGTTCTCAAAATGCAAGAGATTAAGTGTCCAAAGTGCGGGGAAGTATTTCAGGTTGATGAATCAGGTTATGCTGCAATATTAAAACAAGTACGTGATAAAGAATTTGAAAAAGAAATTGATACGCAAAAAACACAATTTGAAACAGAAAAAGAAAACGCAATTAAACTTGCAACTATAGAAACAGAACAGGATTACAAAGAACAGCTGAGTAAAAAAGATTTGAAGATAGCAGAACTGGAAGCAAAAATTGATGCTTGCAAGAAGGATACGGAACTTGCTGTAAGCAAAGCTGTTATGGATAAAGATAAAGAACTTGCAGAGAAAGAAAATGTTATTACAAAACTAAACGGACAAATTGAAACAAGTGAAAAAGAAAGCTTATTAAAAGAGCAATCCATAAAAGAACAATATGAAGAAAAACTCAAATTTAAAGATGAAGAAATTGCTCATTACAAAGATTTTAAATCCAAACTTTCCACAAAAATGGTTGGAGAAAGCCTTGAACAGCATTGTGAAATAGAATTTAATAAACTCAGAGCAACCGGATTCCAAAATGCATATTTTGAAAAAGATAATGATGCTTCATCCGGCAGTAAAGGAGATTTTATATTTAGAGATAAAGATGATAACGGAGTTGAATTTATATCCGTAATGTTTGAAATGAAAAATGAAATGGATTCTACTTCAACAAAAAAGAAAAACGAAGATTTCCTAAAAGAACTGGATAAAGACAGAAGAGAAAAAGGATGTGAATATGCAGTTCTTGTATCACTTTTGGAACCGGATAACGAACTTTACAACACAGGTATTGTAGATGTTTCGCATAAATATCCTAAAATGTATGTTATACGTCCGCAATTTTTCATTCCGATTATTACACTTTTAAGAAATGCCGCACTTAATTCACTCAGTTACAGACAAGAGTTAGCTGTAATAAAGAATCAGAATATTGATATTTCCAATTTTGAAAACGAAATGAATGATTTTAAAGAAAAATTTGCAAAAAATTATGAACTTGCAAGCAGAAAGTTTAAAACAGCAATTGAAGAAATAGATAAAACTATTGACCACCTTCAAAAAACAAAAGAAGCGTTATTGTCTTCCGAAAATAATTTAAGACTTGCAAATAACAAAGCAGAAGATTTGAGCATAAAAAGATTGACTAAAAACAATCCTACAATGGCAGCAAAATTTGCAGAAATAAACACATAATTTTTTTAATTTTTAGCAAATTGCGTGTTGTTACCTTAAAATTTTCAAGAAGATATCAAATTTTTCTTATTTTATCTTTAATTTTTTTCTTTAATGTGACTTCCTCCGCACAAAGATTTCTTCCTATTGATTTTTCAAGATTTGCTCTTGCGGAATTATATTCATACATTGTTTGATAATACGTAAGCTGAGCATTTTCATATTCTACTTGTGCATCATTCAATTCTATAGGGTCGCCAACACCCGCATGATACCTCCCGTTTGATAAATCTAAATTTTCTTTTGCCTGCTTCATGCCTAACAATGCTACCGGAATTTTATTTTTCTTTTCATCTAACGTATAGTATGCTTGTTGAACTTCTAAATATAAATTATTAATCGTATTTATAGCCTCTGCCTGCTCTTTTGAATACAAAGAACGAGCTTCCCGAAGTTGATGCTTAATAAGCATTCCGTTAATTGTAGGAAAATTTAAATATGCACCAAAAGTATAACCGTAATTTGAATCAGGATGGCGTCCGCCGACTTCAAATTGACCTTGTATATCAAACTCGGGCAGCCAGTTTTTCTTAACTAATTTTACATTTTGCTTGGCTTGTTCGACTTTTACTTCAGCAAGTTGAAACTCCGGTCTGGATTCTTGAGTTATTTCTATTGCTTTTTCAAGACATATGTCACAAGCATCATATCTTAATTTATCCGACAAGCTATATTTCGTACTATATGGAATTCCTATAGCGTTATTTAATTTTGCCATTGCAATTTTAACAGAGTGCGCAGCTTGTATTTGTGTTAATTTTGCCGTACTTAGATTAACTTCCGCAATCGTTACATCTACCTTCGGTTTCACTCCTACCTCATAAAACCCTTTTGCCTGTTCATAAAAGCTTTCATATTGTTTAACATTAGCGTCTGCAATTCTTAACGCCTCTAATGCGTATTGAAGATTATAATATGCGTCTTTTACATTATACACAACATCATTAACCGTACCTGTAAGAATAATCTTATAGCCTTGATTATCTAACCGGCTGATCGTTGCTTTGTTTTGAGTCACTCCAAAATCATAAAGCATTTGAGATGCACTGATTTGACCAAGCACCCAGAAATTGTAAATCAAATTTTCCCTAAATACATCCGATAATTGTAATTGCCTTATTCTGCTATATCCGCTTTGCCAGCTAAATTGAGGAAAATACGAAGACCAAACTTGTCTTAACCTTGCATCAGATGCAAATACATCCTGCATAGCTGATTGTATTCTCGGATTATTTCCGAGTGCAAGTTTCAAACAATCTTCCAGATTAACGTAAATTGTATTTTCAATTCCTGTTTTAAGTGTTTTATTTTCCGTCTGCGAATTTTCTTTAGAAGAACTGCAAGGCTCAACTTTAGAACATTCAGGATACTCGTTTTTGTTTAATATATTTTTTGTAATTATTGAGCACTTAGAATGTACTTCGCAATTTAAAATTGTGAATATTAAAACTGTTAAAACTATTTTCTTCATATTTATCTTCTGTTTTTAAGATAAATAAAAAGTCCTATAAGAGTAATTACACAAGCGGATATAATTTTAACAATAAGCGGTAATGCTAATATTTTACCTATAATAAACGGTAATATCGTAAACAGAATTACATATAAAACAGTTATTCCGAGTATTAATAATACCAATTCTTTTAATAATTCTTTTCTTTGCAAAGGTTCATTTTTTATTGTATTTAAAAGAACGAAAAATGCCGGAACCAATATGCTTCCAAAGAATGCAACAGCGAGCATACCTCCAAATACAGAAATACCGATTGATTGTCTGCTTCCTGCGCCTGCGCCTCTTGCAATAACTAAAGGAATCAAACCGAGTATAAATGCAATATTTGTCATCATTACAGCTCTAAATCTGAGTTTTGCAGCCTGCATAGCAGCTTCCACATAATGCATTCCGTCTTTTTCCATTGCATCTTTTGCAAACTCTACTATCAGAATTGCCTGTTTAGTAGATAAACCAAGAAGCATTACTAAACCTACCTGAGCATATATATCAAGTGCAAATCCTCTTACATATTGGAAGAAAAGTGCACCTGATATTGCAATCGGTGAAATTAACATAACAGAAATAGGCAGAGTCCAGCTTTCATACAGAGCAACAAGGAACAAATAAACAAAGGCAAAAGCCATTGCTAAAATTACTCCTAATTGTCCTGATGACTGCTGCTCTAAGAATGATTTTCCTGACCAGGCATAATCCATATCCTTTGGTAAAATCTTATCAGCCAGCTTCTCCATTGCTGCCATACCGGAACCTGAACTCATACCTGCTGTAACCTCTGCATTAATATCGATTGAAGGATACAGGTTAAATCTGGTAAGTTCATATGGTGCAATAATATCTTCTGTTGTTATAACTGCCGTTAGGGGAACCATTTTACCCAGATTGTTTTTTACATAAACTTTATTCAAATCACTCATTGTATCTCTATAGTTTGAATCAGCCTGCATAAACACACGATAAACCCTTCCAAACTTATTGAAGTCATTTACATAAGTAGAAGCAAATTGAGCGGCAAGAGTTGAATATATTTCAGATATTTGAACTCCTTGTGCCATAGCTTTTTCTTCATCTATTTTTACCACTACTTGAGGTAGTGACGCCGTAAACAGGGTATGAATACTTGAAAACGCAGGATTCATTCTGGCTTGCTGCATAAATTTTTGAGTTTCTTTAAACATCTCTTCAGGGGTTCTGTCACCCTTATCAAGAATCTGGAACTCTATACCGTTATACATACCTAAACCTGTAATTGCCGGAGGTTGAGATACAAAGGTCATTGTTTCAGTATATTTTCCCGTTATTTGTCTGGCTTGAGCCATTATATTATCTATAGATAGTTTTTTTGATTTTCTTTCATGCCAAGGATTAAGTTTTACAATGACAAGAGCTGTATTTTCTCCGTTGAAACCATTTATTGATAAAGTAGACTTTACACCGGGGATTGTTAAAATTTCCTTACAAATTCTATTTACAACCTCTGTAGAACGAGTTAATGTTGCTCCGTCTTGAAGCTGCACCTGCATAAACATTGCTCCTCTGTCTTCTGTCGGCAAGAATCCGGATGGCACAATCTTAAACATTATTATAATAAATACCAATATTCCTAATACTGTTCTTAAAGTTTTCTTTGGCTGAGAAACAAAATACTCAACAACTTTCAAATATTTATCTCTAACGTTATTAAACCAATTATTAAATTTTTCTATAAATTTGTAGTCAGTTTTTTCCGAATCTGATTTTAATATAATGGAACATAAAGCAGGAGATAAGGTTAGTGCAACAACTGTTGACAATCCGACAGAAGTCGCAATACAAACAGCAAATTGCCTGAACATTTGTCCTGTAATACCGCCTAAAAAGGATACCGGAACAAATACAGCCATCAAAACCAAAGAAGTTGCAACAACAGCACCGAATACTTCTTCCATAGAAATATTTGTAGCTTCTCTCGGACTTTTTCCTTCTTGAATATGTCTTTGAGTATTTTCCAGTATAACAATTGCATCATCTACAACAAGACCTACTGCTAATACCAATCCGAATAAAATTAATAAGTTTATTGAGAATCCTATTGCTGACATTATTATAAATACGCCGATTAAAGAAACCGGAATTGCACAAAACGGTATAAAAGCAGCTCTGGCAGTTCCTAAGAATAGATACGTAACGGCTGAAACAAGAAGGATTGCCAATATAATCGCACTTAC
>CAMORE010000098.1 GCA_946623365.1 uncultured Acinetobacter sp. | reverse complement strand
TATATATTAAAAGTAGTCATTTACTCAATGAACAATTTTATAACAGTATCGGGATACTCTGCCGACGAGAAGGTGACTAAATGTCACGTTCGAGGAGAGGTAGCAGTTTGGTTTAAAAAAAGTATTATAGTTGATTTTATTAAATGTGTGTTATATATTAAAAGTAGTCATTTACTCAATGAACAATTTTATAACAGTATCGGGATGTAGCGCAGTTTGGTAGCGCACTGTGTTCGGGTCGCAGGGGTCGCAAGTTCGAATCTTGTCATCCCGATACTGTTATTTGTGTATAAAACAGCTAATGCTTCTTATTATAAATTTAAATCGAATAATTACCATCTTCATTGTCTAACATTTTATTATTTCCCCAGAGATTATGTATGTTGCAGTATTCAATTGCATTAAACTCCTCATTGGTATTTATTTTTGCTTCTGTTTCCGGCAGTTCATCAGGCGTAAAGAATTTTATATGAACTTCCTGTTTATCGTTTGTATAAGATTCTATAAATTGTATGTAGTGTTCTTTTGTCATCGGGTGTCCGAGAACATTCACATATTTTTTACCGTCTTTTAGTTCTATTTTTGGTGTATGTTTTTCACCAAGTTCGTTTGTATCATATTGTATCCCCATAAGCTCCATTTCTTTACCGCAGCAAATCAAATTGCCGTCCCCTTCAAGAAGTACCTGAACAAGATTCCCGCAAATATTGCATTTATAAATTTGTAATTTTATTGTCATAATTTATTCCTCCTTGCAATATATTCCTGCAAAATCAAATTGTTTCATTCCACAAAGCGGTAATTAATTTGTACAATCAAACACTTTGTAAAAGATTGATTAGATATTTTTACTAAGTAACATAATATTTATGTTTAATAATTATATATACAAAGGAGCTATTCATATTCACTCTAATAATTCTGACGGTTCGGGAAATTTGAATCAAATTATAAGAGCTGCAAAAAAAGCAAATTTGGATTGGATTATTGTAACAGATCATAATTATTACGACACAAATGAGGGTATATTTGACGGTTTGTACGTGATAAAAGGAGAAGAGATTTCTCCAAAGAATTGTAATCATTATTTGGCATTTAATATTAATGAAACCATAAGCCCTGATGATAATCCATCCTGTTACGTTAATAAAGTCAGAGAGCTTGGAGGTTTTGGATTTGCGGCACACCCTGATGAAGGATTTACTCAAAATAAGGAAGGTGAAATAGTACCTCGCAAAAATTCACACCATTGTATTCCTTGGACAGATAAAAATATAAAACCTGACGGGATAGAAATATGGAACTGGTTTTCAAATTGGGCAGATAATCTTGATGACAGGAATATTTTTACATTAGCATACGCATATTTGTTCAAACATAATATCATAAAAAGTCCGTCAAAGACTACGCTAAAATGGTGGGATGAGCTGAATAACGAATCGCCTGAAATAGTGCCTGCTCTGGGCGGAGTCGATGCACACGCTCTAAAATTTTATAAATATATTATCCCTGTAACAGTATTTCCATATGAAACCTGTTTTAATACAATCACTAATTTTATAAATATAAATAATGAATTATCAAAAGATTTTCAAATAGCAAAACAACAAATCTTAAACGCAATTAAGAACGGAAATAATATTATTGCAAATCGTTATATAAATAACATGATTCCTGAAATATATGTTACAAATTCTAAAAATTCGTATTATTGCGGAAATGAGATTGATTTGGATGATAGTTGTTTTTTACAATTCATTTCAAATACACCAATGAAAATTTGTTTAATATATAATGGAAATATACAAGAATGTATTACATCAGATAAATACACTTACAAAATAACAACAGCCGGAAAATACAGGCTGGAAGTGTTTTTTAAAGAAAAAGGGTTTTTGTACACAAATCCTTTTAATATCATATAAAAGATAAAACAGATGAATAATACTATAGAAGAACAAATCAAAAGATTTTCTACGATGGATGACAATATTCCCGCCAAAGACAGAATAATAGCTTGGCCGAGAATGGGAAGAATTGATATTCCTCTTAAAGCGTTGCTGACTAACCTAGGGGCAAAAATTGTAATACCTCCTGCTAACAGCAATGAAGCATTAGAAATCGGAGTAAAAAACAGTATTGAAGGAATTTGTTTGCCTTATAAATTAAATTTGGCAAATTATATAATGGCTCTAAATAGCGGTGCAAATACTCTAATGATGTTTCAAGCTCCCGGCTCTTGCAGATTAGGTAATTATACAAAAATGGCACAAAAAACTCTGAAAAAAATGGGATATGAGTTTGACATGGTCATTTTTGATATGTATAGAAATAAAATGATACAAACTTTACATGCATTTTGGCACGTTACAAGATGTTTAAATCCTTGGAAATATTTTAAAGCTTTCAGCCTTGGTTTTGCCAAATTTTTTGCTATAGATTGCGCTGAAAAAATGCTATTGTATTATCGTCCAAGGGAGATTAATAAAGGTGATGCCGAAAATTTGTATAATAAATGGCTGTTTAAGATTGATGAATGTAATTCCATCATAAAATCAAAATTTTTATGCAATCGCATCAAAAAAGATTTTAAGAAAATAAAAATAAATAAAAATAAAGAAGTCCCCGTTGTATATCTTTTAGGTGAGTTTTTTGTATTATTAGATCCATATACAAACCAAAATATAGAAAAAGAACTTGGCGAAATGGGAGTGGAGGTAAGAAGACAGATAATGTTTAGCGGTTGGTTGGAACACGTTCTGAAACCTTCTTTTTTATATAAAAAAGAGTCCCATCGTGAAAGAGCCGTAAAATATGCATCAAATTATATGAAACGCGCTATCGGCGGAGAATGTATTGAAACTGTAGGAGATACCGTTTATGCATCCAGAAACGGAATAGACGGAATTATTCATCTAATGCCGTTTTCGTGTATGCCGGAAATAGTCGCACAAAATATTCTTCCGAAAGTAAGCAGAGAAGAAAATATTCCTGTGTTAGAATTGGTATTGGATGAACAAACGGGAAAAGCCGGAAATCTTACAAGAATTGAAGCTTTTATTGATTTAGTTAAAAGAAGAAAAATAAAAAAGGAGAGATAAATGACTTGTACAAAATCAAGAAACAGAATGACTTTTGAACGTCTTAAATATTATAGGCACTTAGGAGGCGGGGCTCTTACTTGTATAAAGAGCCGTCTGTCTAAGACACCTAAACCACTGTGCTTCTCATTAATGGTTACAAATAAATGCAACTGCAACTGTGATTTTTGTTTTTGGAAACATAAAAGCGATCACGATGATATGCCTCTGGAAGAGATTCAAAGACTTATAAAAGAAGCCGGAGAGATTGGATATCTGGACAGCATTCTTTGGGGTGGAGAACCTTTGTTAAGACAAGATTTTACAGAAATATGCAAAGCATCACATGATGCAGGCTTGTACACAAAAATTGCAACAAACGGATGGTTTCTTCAAGAAAATCCCGGTTTTGGTCAATACACCGATTTAATGTTTGTATCTCTTGATGCAATCGGTAAAGCTCACGATGATATCAGACATTTGCCCGGAATTTGCGACAGAGTTATGAACGGTGTTGAATACCACAAAGTTCATTCTCCAAAAATGAGAATATACGTATGTTGTACTGTTTCTGCTCAAACAGATTTTGAACAGATTAAAGAAGTTGCACAATATTGCAAAGATGCGGATATTCTGTTGTATTTTACGGTAAACAAATCAAATCAATCATTAGAAGAAGCTCAAAATGTTAAGGATACAGAATTGGAAAGCGATCAACTAAAAGAAGTGTTTATAAAAATTAAAGATTTGAAAAAACAAGGATTTCCGATAAGAAACTCTGACTATTTTATGGATTATATTATTGATAAGAAAAATTATTATGAATGTCACTGGCCAAGAATATCCACTGTAATATATTCTGACGGTAATATGCTTCAATGCTATGACAGGCAACCATTCATAAATGTCAGAGGAAGAGCACTGAAAGACGTAATAAAAGACCCTGTATTTGTAGAATCTGTAAACAAATGTAAAGATTGTAAATTAGCTTGCGTAGGTAACTATGCGCTTGATGCATCGGGCCTTTGGAAGCTTGAATGGCCTGCTATAAAATCTTTAATGCAGATTGCTATTACATAATGTGCATGAGATAATTTTGCCAAGGAAGTGTAGAATCTTTGAAAGGATTTATTAATGTTTAAAAAATTATTCACAATGTTTATATTGTTTGCATTTTGTACAACTTCTACAGTACTTGCAGCAGATCCGCAGGCTGTAAATTTGTCAAAAAGCGATGTATTTGAAAATAATTACCAGAGCCTAAATAATGCAAATTCTGTTAAAGAAAATTTAAGCACAATAGAAAAAATGTATAACGGACAAGAAAATGCAATATCAGGAACTGTTTTACGCCAAGTAGGGTATGATCAATTTAATTCATCGGCAGGTACCGGAGGCGGTTCTTCAACAGGAAGATATGACAGTTCATATAAATTAAGTGTAGGTGAAAAAATTAATATTCTTTCGTATGGAGATTCTGTCGATATAATTTCTTTGTCAGGTTCAAATTTGGTTACACCAAATGCGACTACAGAAGTTGGTTCTAACGGCTATATTTTTGTTCAAGGTGTAGGAATGGTAAAGGCGGAAGGAAGGACTATCGGTGAAGTTGAAAGAGAACTTAATTCCATGGCAAACAGAAAATATTCAAATATGAGTATTAAACTTCAAGTTGCTTCCGGAAGCGGTTTCTCAGCCTTTGTATATGGAGAAGTAAACAAACCGGGAAAAGTTTATATATCAAATAATTCTTCTTTGTTGGATGTATTAAGTGCAGCAGGAGGAGTTAAAAAAACAGGTACATTAAGAAATGTCCGATATAACGGGAAAAGTGTAGATTTGTATAATGCACTGTTTTTAGGTAATGATAACGGCATTATTGTAAAAGCTAATGACAAGATTTTTGTCGAAAAAATTGGTAATACTGTTGCCATAAAAAATGGTGTAACGAGACCCGGTATATATGAGTTTAAACAAGGTGAAACATTAAAGAAACTTATTCATTTCGCAGGAGATCTTCTTGTTACAACCGCAACAGACGAAGTTACAATGGTTGGTTTTGACAGGAAAGCAAAGCAAAAAATTGCAAAAAATATTATGTGGGATTTAGCACAGACAACAAAACTTACTAACGGTGACTCTTTTGAATTTAAAGAATTATATAACGGTGTTGAAAACCTCGTAACTATTCAAGGTAATATTAAACATCCGGCAACATATGCTTATAAACCTAATATGAGATTATCTGATATTTTAAAATCAGAAGACGAGCTCTTAGAAGAAACATTCATTTATCAAGCTGTCATCAGAAGAGTTTCCGGCAAGAATAATGAGATTGAAACAATTCCAATATTTTTAAAAGAATTTTTTAACGGAATGAATGATCCGATTTTACAGCCAAGAGACGTCATAACGGTTTATAAAAGTACAAATTCTTCATTTGTAGATGTATACGGATGTATTAATACTCCTAAACATATGCCATATATAGATGGGATGACATTAAAAGACGTATTGTCCGATATTAAATTTATGGAATCCGAAGTAAAAAGCAATTATGAAGTTGAATTTGATACAAAGAAAAAAGGCGAAGATGTTGAATTAAAAGTTTCGACAGAAAATTCCAATAAATTAATACCTACAGAAAATGTTGCTGTAGAGATTACGGATAAATCAGGCAACAATACCAGAATTTACTACATGTATGATATTATGGTTAATGCCGATAAAACAAAATCTATTAAAATATCTCCCGAAGATAGAATCTTTTTCAGAACATTGAGAAACAATGAAAATATGAAAACGGTAAAACTATCAGGTTTTGTAAAGCAACCGGGAGTTTTTACATTTGTAAAAGGTTACAAACTTACTGATGTTATTAATTTGGCAGGCGGTTTGGATGATGATGCCGATTTAAGGGGGATTGTATTCAGACGGTCTAATTTGCAAAACAAACAAGTTTTGGTTGCAAGAAAAAATAACGAAAGAGATGTTAAATTATTGGAAGGTAGAATTGCAGCAGGATATAAACAAGCTGAAACGGATCAAAAAATAAAACTGACAATGATTGAACAATTAAAAGAAGAAAGTGCTTCAATGGGAGATAAATACAACGGTCAAATTGCTTTAAATATTAAGAGCAACGATTTAAGCAAAATCAGCAAAATAGATAATGTTGAACTGCAAGACGGAGATGATATTTATATCCCAAGAATGGCTAATTACGTTGTTGTAATGGGTGAAGTATATAATGAGCAATCTTTTATTTATAAAAAAGATACAAGTGTTAGAAAATACATAAAAGAAGTTGGCGGTTATACACCAAATGCTAACAGGTTTAGACTCTATAAAGTCGGAGTTAACGGAAGAGCAAAAAAAGTTCATATGCATACACGTGTTGCGGCAGGTGATATAATTGTTGTTCCGAGACGTATTTCAGGAAATGACTGGATTACTCCGATATGCCAAACTCTCCAAGGCTTAGCATCGATATTTATTATGGCATTTGCTATCAATAAGTGGTAGGGGTAATGATAAACAAAGAGAAAAGAAATTATAACAGAAGATACCCGAAAGACTACGGTTTCATAAGAACTTTATATATAACATTGTTTTTATGGTTTATAGTTTGGCCTGCAGCGTTTTTTTGGTACACAACAAAAATTATCGGATGGAAAAATGTAGACCGATCAAAAAGGTATATTTATACTTCAAACCATCAATCTTATATAGATCCACCGCTAATTTCAGTTGTTGCTAATGCCCCGGTTGCTTATATGGCAAAAAAGGAACTATATGAACACAAAAATCCATTAATCAGGTTTCTTGTAATAAGCTTGGGTGCATACTCTGTAGACAGAGATAATCCTGAAAAAGCGACATTAAAAACAATTCTTGATATAGCAAAATATACAAAATGGAATTTGGGAATGTTTCCACAAGGAAGACAAATACTTGAGGGAGAGAAGTTTAAAGACGTAAAACCCGGCTTTGTAGCAATAGCCAAACTCGCTAAAATGGACATTGTACCTATTGCTATATGTAATTTTACAGGCTATACCTGGATACCTTTTAGAAAACATTTAATCCTAAAAATAGGTAAACCCATATCATATGAACTTCCTGAAGAAGAGATAGTAAAACAATGGGTTGAATATATGGAATCTAACGTAGAGTAGTTTGTTGAGTTTGTCCAAAAAGTCAAATTTATAACAATTTGCAAATTACACGAACTGGCGCAGAAACCCCTCGCCCCTTGTGGGAGAGGGGTAGGGGTGAGGGGTCAATATCTGAAAATTTGTTAACTTTTTGGACAACCTCCTACTAATCTAACGTCGAATAGTGAATAGACAGGGATAAAAGATTAGCAAACATTAATAAAACGAGAGCGGAGTCGGATAAAACTTTTATCCGACTCCGCTACTCTATTCAAATATT
>CAMORE010000097.1 GCA_946623365.1 uncultured Acinetobacter sp. | reverse complement strand
GCCGAGCGCGAATCTTTTCGTGTATGGATAGGAAGCAGATATTTATATATCGTTTATTTTGTTGCTATCCAGAGAATATATTTTAAAACCATAGTCTATATCAGCTTGCGTTTCTTCTTTAATTCTTTTTGCTGAACGTTTAATTCTCTCAATTCCGATATCGGAAATAACAGGTTCTATTCCTTCTTTTTCAAGATATTTTATATAAGCTCTTTTATCAGGAGAAGTCGGTTCTATTTTTTCGGGCAATTGTACCATTATATATTGCCTGTGGCCATTATCTTTTGCATTAATATTCATTACGGCATGGGCTGTTGTCGCTGAACCGCTGAAAAAATCCAATATTACATCATTTTTTTCTGTTGTCATTTTTATAATTCTTTCAAGCAATTTTAATGGTTTTTTCCCGTTAGGATATTTTATACCGCCTTCATCTGATATTGCACCTGAAGTTTTGATATCCTGCCAAAAGTCACAAGGATTTTTATAAATATTTTCATCTGCAAAAATTACTCTAAATCTGGGGTCTTTAGCTTTTGTATTAAAGTCTGTGATATAGAAAAATAAAACATTGTCTTTAGATATCAAAGCTCCGATATCTTGGTTCGGAAGTTTAGACAGATTTTTAACAATGGGCACATACGCTTTTGCTCCTACGGTTTTAACAATTCGGTAAGCATTCTCAAACATCCACTTCAATGCATCATCCCCGGTTAATCCCAATTCTGATATTTTGTCGATTAATCTTATACGTTTTACACCATGAAATATTTTATTAACTTCTTTTACATCAATATCTGTATAAAACTCTTTAGACTGAAATTCTATAAGTCTCTGCCTTTTATCTAAAGTCATATTTTCGAGAAAAATATTATTTTCTTTGTCCCATTTTTCTTCTTTATACTTATCAATACATGTAAACTTCTTGAAGCCGTAATTTTTGTAAAACAATATATATTCTTTTAATTTTGGAAATCTTGACCATTGGTGGCTCATTTTCAAATTTGTAGGTTCACTCATCTTAACGGCTATACAGTTTACAAAATTTTCTTCTCCGAATATTTCCGTATTACATAATAATTTTAAATTATCAACTTCATTATCATCAATAGATATGAACATGACACCATCCGGAGATAATAATTCTTTAGCAAGTTTAAGCCTTGGATACATGAATGCAAGCCAAGCGCTGTGAGCAGAATTACAGGATGTTTGTCCGTAAGATACGATTAAATGATTTTTCTTGCGTTTAAAATTGTCATTGTATGCAAAATTTTCAGAACCTGTATTATACGGAGGATCTATGTATATGCATTTAATTTTTCCCCTGTGTGTTTTAAGCAAATGTTTTATTGCTTCAAGATTATCCCCTTTAATATATATATTATTGCTGTTAATATTTTCAGACAAATTATTATGAGCTTCATCCGGAATAATTTTTGTTTCCGCATCGGTTTCACACAAATATTTTGCGTATTTTTTTCCGACAAAATTTAAGGAATAATTTTCTGATTCATCTGATTGCTCACATAAGTATTCAATATTATCATTAAGCATTTTAGCAGTCATAAAAAACAATTCTCCAAATTTTTATTTTAACTTAAATCATAAAAATATCATAATTTGTTACATATTTTCTTAAAATTGCTCTAAAATCATTTTTATAATATTATATTGTTATAAGAGGTATAGTATGGAATTTTTTAGAGAACACAAAAAAATTATTATTGGCATAATTGCAATTTCATTTATCATATGGACAGCAGGCTTAAGCTTATTAATGCTTATGGCTCCAATGGGCAATTAGTAAAAGGAGAGTGTTTTGGGCATAAAAAAAATATTAAATATATTTTTATGTGTATCTATAATACTTTGCGTCACAATGCAGACATCTGTTCAAGCAACTGATTTTGAGACGCGAAAGAAAGAACTTGAAAACAAAATAAAACACGCGAAATGGCTTGAGAATGTTGAACAAAATAAACTGTATAAAAATCAACAGAAACTTGAAGATGCAAAAAATACTCTTGCAATTTCCGAAAGCCAAATTGTAACAGCGCAAAAAGAGCTGTCAGGAATGCAGACGCAATTGAATAATGCTAATGCAGAATACTTTTCATTAAATCGTCTTCTGGCAGGAAACATAAGAAAAGTATTTAAATCTCAAAGAAAAGCTTTTTTTGAACTGTTAATTTCCTCCGAAGATATTAATATGCTTGTAGACAGAGTCTATTTTCAAAAATTAATTTTGAAAGATGATTACAAAAGAATGTCTGCCGCAAAACAAAAAGCTCAAGAAATAGCAATGCTTAAATATAATATTGAAGCAAGAAAAAGGAACTATGAACGTTCCATAGCCTCAATGAACACCCAAAAAGCATATATACAACGTGCAATAGCAAGAAATGAAAACATGATTAATAAGCTCCGAACAGACAGAGTTGCATATCAAAAAGCCGAAAGAGAACTTGCTCAACAATCTAAAAGTTTGGGGACCTATATAAACAGAACCGTAAAGGACACAAAAACAAACGTAGTCGATTCCGGTTTTATGAAGCCAATTCAAGGCAGAATTACATCGCCATTTGGTTACAGAACACATCCTATATTTAACACCAGAACTTTTCACTCAGGTGTTGACATTGGCGGTCCTAATTATGGCGAGATTAAAGCATCTAATTCAGGAAAAGTTATATTTACCGGTTGGTACGGAGGATACGGCAAAGTTGTAATAATAGAACATGGTGTAGTAAAAGGTAAACCTGTTACTACTTTATACGCTCATATGAGCACTGTAAAAGCCGTAAATGGCCAGCAGGTACGCAAAGGACAAGTTATAGGATATGAAGGTACAACAGGGTATAGTACCGGCCCTCATTGTCATTTTGAGGTTAGAGAAAACGGAAAGCCAAGCAATCCTGGAACATACGTATCATTATAAAAGATAAGACAAGGATAAATTTTGAATAATAAATTTGCAACATTATTAATATTAACATTGATTACAGCGCATTCTGCATTTGCAGAACCATCGTTTTACACAAAGTCTGACTTTACGGGGGATGCTTTTTTTACTCCGCCTGCAATGCAAGAAAAATTGGATAGAGAAAATGCTGCGGCAAACGACAACTCTGAAAGCAGTGCCGGAAATAAGTCAACAATTCCACCGTTAAAAAAACTTCGTTTAACAATTCAAGAAAAAAGACAAGAGCGTCATGACAGGGAAAGTCAGCTTGCCCCTACAGATCCGAATGCAAGCATCTATAATTCGGAAAAAGATACCTCTGAATATGCATCAAAAGAATTAAAGGAAAATTTTGATGAAAACATGATGCCGGACGGTTTTGAAGCAGATGAAGAATCAATAAACGAAAGTAAAAAAGCAAAACATTTTTGGTCAAAAGACAATGACAAAAAAGCAGAAAATCCGGAGGATACTGAAAATATTGTCCTTGATTGCGATAACATGGACTATGATACCGAAAATTATTGCTTATATGCAACCGGAAATGTATCGGTAGAGTTTGTTAAACAGCAGACAATAGTTAAAGCAGAAAAAATCACTTATGACAGAATGAACAACACGATTAAAGCTGAAGGTGATGTAAAAATATTAAAAAATGGTCAAACAATAACCGGTGAATACATTTTTGTTGATATGAACGAAGAGAGCGCATTAATAGAAAATCCTTTAACAAAAACATCAACAGTAGAAATAAGAGCAAATAAAGGGTATGTATACGGCGATAAAATTGTTCAGGAACAAGGCTCTATTATAGTAGACGAATCCTATCCTATTAATTTTGCATCCTCGCGCTCAGGCCCGCAGCTTTCACAAATGTTAAGACCAAAAGATCAATCTTTATCGGAAGATATGGAAAAAGGTCTTGTAAAAATTAAAGCAAAAGAATTGAAAATTACCCAAAAAGGGGAATTAGAAACCCTTGCCATCAGGCACGCTAATGTAAAAAAAGGTAAATGGACAATTTTAAAAGTTCCTGCCATAAAAATATACACGAATAAAAATCATGACTATGCAGAAACAAACATATGGGAAGCCGGTTCTGCAAGAGGTTTAGGCATGTACGTAGGTCCGGGGTTTGTATTTGAACTTCCGAAAGGAAGCGTCTTAAAAGCTATCCCGATGCTTAACTATGATAGCGGTTTTGGGATTGGTGCAGTCGGAAGATTTCAAAGCGGTACCAACTTCACGCAAGCAGGTTACGGAACTACTAACAGTAAAATATTAATTAAGGGTCGCCAAAAACTTGACGACAACTTATATTTACAATATGCAATGAATGATTACATTGATGATTGGTGGTTTGGAAAAAGAAGACCGAAATATGGCTTAAGTCTGGTATACAACAAAGCATACGTAAGCAACGGCTTTTTATTAAAAGGAAAAGATTCGAGATATACTCATCAATTTGACTTTGGTTATTTCCATGATATTGACAGAGACAGACACTTTGGAGAATTGATTGGACGTCAAATCGGTACGACCAGAACAAGGTACATGGCAGAAGCTTCACAAAACTTCTATAACTACGTCAATAAAGAAAAACAAACAGCTTTATCCTTTGATATAGCAGCTCAATTGGCAGCTTCAGTATATGGCACCGGAGATACGCAGATTGTCGGAAGAATTGGTCCTAGACTTCACACGCAATGGAAAAGATGGATGCAAAATATAGGGTATTTCCAATCTGTTTATGATGATCACTCTCCAGTCCCTGTTTATGATGCTTACAGATATGGTAAGGCAAATTTGTACTTGCAAGAATATTTTAGAATTTGCAAATACTTGACTTTATCGTGGTTCGGCTCTATGAATTTATCCAACGATTCACCGAATGACAAAATGTTTCAAGAAAATGCTTTTTATCTTTCAGTAGGACCGGATGATGTTAAATTTAACATCGGATATGATGTTGTAAGAGAGGGAACTTTCTTTACCGTAGAAATGATGATGGATGCAAAAGGAACAAAAATTGATTATGACAAAATGGTCATAAAGCGTGATAAAAAACCAAAAGAGGAAGTCAAAGCATCAAATGAAACGGCAAAACCGAAATCAGACTTCAAAAACACAGAAAAAGCGCCTGTTCTGCAAAGAGCAGTTGTAGAAGATATTAAAACGGTGGAAGATGTTCTCTAGAGAAGAATTAGTAAAACAAATAATAGATTACGGCAAGTTATGCGGTGATAAAAATTATACCCCCGGATATTCAGGAAACATCTCTGCCAGATATCAAGACGGAATGCTTATAACAACATCCGGCTCCGCTAACGGTTATTTGTGTGAAGAAGAAATTGTATACACTGACTTTGCCGGTAATGCTTTAGAAGAAGGCAAAAAGCCTTCAAGTGAAAAATTTTTGCATATAGAATTGTATAAAATGCGTCCCGAATTCAATTATATAATCCATGTCCATGCACCATATTTAAGTTCTTTTGCTTCAGCAGGCAAAGATTTAATGGAACCGATTATGGCAGAGAATGTATTTTATTTTGGAGGAATACCGTTAGCCGAGTATGCACTTCCTTCTACTATGGATTTGGTTCATAATACCGCAAAATATTTTAATAAGTATGACGCCGTACTTATGGAAAATCATGGTTTTATAGTTGGTTCAAAAACAATGAAAGATGCCTATTTAAAACTTGAGCTTGCCGAGTCATATGCTCAAGTAGTACTAAATACCAATATTCTTGGCGGTCCAAAATTGTTAAGTAAAGAGCAAGCCGCAAAAATTTTGGAATTAAGATAAATAAAAGTGTTTCTGCTTTACATTTCTTAAAAAATATGATAACTTAAAGATTGAAAACGAAGAGGTAGCTATGTTTGAGAAGAATTTAGAATACATTAATAATGAAGATTTAAAAAGCAGATTAAGAGAGATAAAAATAGATGAGTCAAAAGCTTGTATGTCATATTGTATGACAACATCTAATGATTATTTGATAATGAAAAATGATATTCCTATTGATGATATAGACAATCCGCGAAAAGCAGTTCAGGATATGTTATCTTCTACCATAAAAAGACCTATGGAAGCAAATGATATCATTATAACTTTTGGAATCGGACTTTGCTATCAGCTTGACGAAGTTTACAGTACTTATCCATCCAGAATATTTGTATACGAACCTGATACTAAGCTGCTTCACTTTGTTTTAAATAATGTCGATATTTCAGAGCACTTAAAAAGCGGAAGAGTATTTATATTTGATAATATAGACAGTTTAATATCCAAATTGTCAGAAATATACATAACAAAAGATAAAGTAGAAATTGTATATTTGAAAAACTATGCAATTATTAAGAGTCAAGAGTTGTTGGAATTATCACAAAAAGTCTTTGAAACATGTAAAAGTAAAACTGTTGATGTGAATACAATCACAAGATACTCAAAGGATTGGCTTAAAAATACTCTTAATAATGTCGGAACAATAAATAAATCTGCAATATACAAGTTATCAGATTTAGATGATAAATTTGCAGGCGAAAATGCTCTTATTATAGGGGCTGGACCGTCTTTGACAGAAAATATACAATATATAAAAGATAACCGTAACAAATTTGTCATTTTTGCAGTTAATAAAGTTATAAGAGCACTTACAGAAAACGGTATAACTCCTGATTTTGCTGTATGTGTAGATGCCAGAAATGTTGAAAAAACTCTTGTTGGTATAGATGAATCTTTATCAAAAATGAATTGCATTATGAATCTTAATTCTGATAGTTCAATTCTTGCAAAACCATTCAAAAAAACATTTGTATCATTCCCCGAGAATGATATGGTTATTAAAAAACTTTCTGAGTACAACAATTTTATAAAAACTCAAGAAACAGGCGGTTCGGCTACAACTACAGCATTTGTATCGGCAGTAAAAATGGGATTCTCAAAAATTATACTTGCAGGTGTTGATTTGGCTTTTAAAGGTGAAACTGTTTACTCAACAGGCGAAACATACGAAAAAGTATCTGCTAACGAGATTAGAATTAATAATATAACAAAAAACATTACCGTAGTTCCTTCTGTTACAGGTACAGATGTTGTTACAACTGATGACTATGCGGCTTTTGTTCAACACTTTAGCACATTGATTAAAGATATGAATTATACAGAAGTGTATAACACTTCTTCATTCGGGGCGCAAATACCGAATACAAAAAATGCAAAATTAGATTCTATACTATTGTTGGGCATCTCTAATACAACATCTATTAAACTTGGAGAAGCTCAGCCGTTTAAGTTTGAAACAGAAAAGTGGACAAAAGATGAATTTGCACTAATAAATAACGTAATTGAATTATTGGCGAAAGCTACTTTTTCACCTGCATTAGTATCATCTATTGTTAAGTCCTCTCTTTTATATCAATACATGCAAGCAGATATCTTAGAAGTATTACAGTCAAAAATGGCTGATGAACTTGCAGAAGATTTTATCAGGAAAACAAAAGAGGGAATAAAATTTATAGTTGATTCATTGCAGTCAAATAATTTGATATAGAGGAAAGTATATGAATAATAAAATATTATGTTTAATATTAGCC
>CAMORE010000096.1 GCA_946623365.1 uncultured Acinetobacter sp. | reverse complement strand
AGCAAGATTCGGCGTAAGCCGAAAACATCAATTTAATCTATGCCCGTAAGGGCATTCTAAACATCTTATTCTACCGGTGTTTCTCTCCTTTTCTTGGTACTTCTTTTCCTCTCTTTACATCCGAAATAAAGAGAGGAAAAGAAGTACATAAAGTATGCAACAAAATATGTTTTTTGTTGCATTTTTTCAAAATTATCATAGACAGTAATACCGTAAGTGGTGATGAAATTCCCGTAGTGCTTGTTCATTTAACTTGAATAAGTACTATAAATTGTACTAATCTACACTTTTACAATTTTCTTTGCACTTGCAGTTTTCCTTACATTTACATTCAGGAGATGTTTCTTCAAGAGTTTTATTAGTTTTTTCTATTGTTTTATCAGCTGAAGACTGAATTCTGGCACCTGCTTTTTTCATTCCTTTAGCGGTTGCATTAGTAACTTTGCTCGCACCTCTGACAGTTACTTTTTTTACTTTATCAGCACCTCTTTTAATATGCGGTGTTGCTTTCTCTGCCATCTCGGTTGATTTTTCTTTAATCGCTTTTCCTGCTTTTTTTGAACCTGCTTTAACACTTTCTGCAGTTTTTTCAGCAGCAGCCTGAGACATAACACTCACCGTTTCCCAAGTTGACTCTACTGCGGACTGCTCTTGAATATTTTCATCAGCTAATACTGCATTTGAACTTACAAAGCAGGTTAGGCAAATGATTGAAAATACTGTTAATAATTTTTTCATGCCATCTCCTTTACTTTTTATAATGTTTCCACCTGTTGTCATATTCTTTAACCGCCTCAGCGGCTTCCTCTTCAGTGTATTTATATTTCCCTAAACTTACCATAATTCTACCTTTTGATTCATCCATTAGTTTTTTCTTAATTTTATACGGATAAGTTTCGTTTCCTTGTAATCCGCCTTCGTGAATATTTCTTATTACATCATCTATGTATTGTTGAGCAAAAATCGGAATATTAGGATGACGTTTAATATACTCGGGTAACGGCATATTTTCACGATATCGGTTGCCATCGGCAGTTGTAAGTAAGAAATTCCCGATTGTATTTATTCCTCCCAATGATTCCGGAGTAACGTGCTCTATAGAACCTGTAGAACCAATAAACAATCGTCTTGCTGATTCTGTTTGTGTACGATTTGCATACTTCACTACAAATGCATTTTTACTGCTTCCTGATGTAGGAAGGAATAATGCTTTATTTTTAATATCTGAAAAAATCTCTTTTTCATTTTCGTTTGGTATAATTTCGTCAAGCGAAGATAAAAAAGTTTTACGCTTAAAAGTGTCTTGTTTATTATTTGCAATAATAATCTGTCTGCATTTTGTTGTCTTTTCTCTTAACTTTAGAGCAGTGCTTGGAGAAAGTTTTCTTGACATTATATCAACATCATCCAAAACGGAAAATTCTTCGAGTTTTAATTTTGTTAAACAATTATTGTAAATCATCTGTAAGCAATTCTGAATGTTATCATCCGGATTAAGCATAGAAAAATCCTTAAAAATAGCAAACATTGATTTTTCGGTAGGAAGCAAATTGTCGTAATATTGAGTAAGCAATCTCACAATATCAGAAGAGGTTTTACATTTGTCAAGATTTTTTTCGAATCCCTTTAGTGCAGTTCCGGGGATAATTTTTATTCCTCTGTACGGACAAGTGATATCTTTTAGCTTTCTTAACGGTTTTCCTGCAGAAGTTGAACCTTGAAAAGGTATATCATAATAATAGTAAAGATAATTCTCTTCGGTTATCCGCGGCTTTTTAGGCTGTGATTTTGGCACAGATACTTTACTCCTATAAAAATACGGGTTGTTTAATAATACTGTTTGAATCCGCATAGTTACTATTCTTGTTTCTGCTTCTATAATATCAAACTTTTGAAAACACTGCAATATTGTGATACAATTCTTATCGGAGATTTTTATGTCTAGATATATTGCAATAACCGATATTCATGGTGAACTTGAAAAACTCGAAAATTTACTTTCTAAAATACAAATTTATCCCGAAGATATATTTGTATTTATGGGCGATTATATAGATAGGGGACCTGATTCAAAAGGTGTTGTAAATAGAATAATTGAGCAATCAAATACAAATAAGTGTATATATCTCATCGGTTCTCATGAATACGCTATGCTGCACGCTTCAAACGACGATTATTATCAATGGCTTTTTGATAATTATGGAGGACCTGCAACGGAAAGAAGCTACGGAGGATTCAATAATATATTAGAAACGCATGGCGAATTCTTTAGAAATCTGCAATTTTATTATTTAACCGATAAATATTTATTCGTTCATGCCGGAATAAACCCTGATTATGATTTAGAATCTCAATCCGAAACAGATTTAGTTTACATTAGGGGAAAATTTATATATTCTAAACATAATTTACCCCAGAAAATAATTTTTGGTCACACTGAATTTGACAAACCATATATTGATGATGATAAAATCGGCATTGATTTAGGATGCGGAAAGTATCCATACGCAAAACTTTGTGCACTAATTTTGGATGACACAAATAACACTGAAGAATTTATTTTTTCTGATTAATATCTGTATCAAATTTTTCAACTTTTTTTGCATCTTCAAATATAGTATGAATACATCCGTTTCTGTTTAACGTAACTTTTACAAAATTTCCGATTTTGGTATTATTTAAAAAGAATCGAGGGGCAAGACCTCTGGTATTAATAAAACAAAAATAGTAATACTTATCTAACCCTGTATCCAATGCGTCTTTTAAGTCCTTCATTTTTTCTTTACATGCTTCATATATATCAGAGTCAGGATTGTCTTTTAGAACGATTCTGGTCAAAAATCTCAATCTTGCATGACGTGATTGTAATAAACCTTCAAACATTGCATCATCACTAATTAAATTACATAAATCGTTCATTTTTTTTGATGAAAAATCCAGATTTAAAATATAATCATTGCTAATCTTTTTAAGTTCTTTAATAGCCGGATGCTCTTTTGGTAAAAGTTGTATCTCTTGACTCGTATATTGAAATTTTGATACCAGTTCCGGTGCTGCGTATTTCATGAAATTATATAATGATTCGTACCTTTGATCTTTTAAAATATATTCAGATATTTCAGTTACAATATCTTGTAACAAATACTCATCATTAAAATCCTTTGCACCACTTAAATATATCGGACCGTATATAGCTTCATGGAATTTTGAAATAGTACTTAATTTATCTTTTAAATCAGTACCTTCTTTAAATTTCATTTGAAAAATATATTTTTTTTGAGTTAAAACTTTGTTTTCAGTAAGAATAAACTTTGTAATTTCAAAATTATTATTTTTTGATTTTAAATTGCTAATATTTGTTAATGATTCACCATTTAAATCCCTTACCAGTAAAAATTCTTTCAAACTAATATTACCCGCATTCGCCCAATTTATTATTTCTTCTTTTGTAAAACGTTCATTATTAAGCATTGTCAAATATTCCATAGGAGTATTTCCGCCTAATACAGTAGAATTAAAATTGTCACAAACTTCTTCTATGCAGGAATTATATTTGCCGTCTAATACACTGAAATAGTTTTTTTTGTATTTTAAACTATCTTTATCCTTAGTCAAAACGCTGAATATGGTTTCCAGAGTACCTAATACCTGAATATTTCTCTCATTATCAGGCTCCTTTAGAGATTTTACAAGCATTGCTTCATATTTTTCGTTTAAATTCGGAAAGTACTTTGATGTAATTGCTAAATAAGTATTTCTGTCAGGGTTTTCGTTGAACAATTGTGTATAATCAAGCTCATCCGGTATTTCAAACTCTTTAGTAAATCTTGTAACTGTTTTTATAAGCTCATCCGTATTATTTAAACCAAATTCTTTTAATGCATTATCAGCTAATGTTTTTACGTCTTTATTATTTTCAGCCATAAGAACTAAGCCTGCTATTGCTGATGTTGCAAGAGCTGATAATCCGGCAAAAAGTTTCTTAGTGTCATCTCCCGAGGACTCTATTTGTTTTAATTGTGCCTGAATATTTTTTGAATTAAAAAAAATATCTAAATTCGGGATTTTTGCTTTAAATGAAGTTTTATTATAATAAATATTATCAACCGGTGAGACATTCATATATTGTTAGAAATCCTGTAAATAAGTTTTATTAATTACTAAATAGTATAAAACATATAAAAATTATTTTTGCCAACTTCCGCTCTCCTCTTCCGTACTCAGAAAAAATTCTAAAACAGCGTAAGCAAGAGGCAAATGAATGCCACACAACTTTTATAATTTTAATGTCGCAATTTTGGACTTTTTAGGCACTCTTTTCTTTTTGAATCAATTTATGTATCTATATTAGTAGCATACACAGCATTTGCTTCAATGAATTCTCTTCTGGGTTCAACCTTGTCACCCATAAGAACATCAAATAACTGGTCACACATCATTGCATCTTCCAGATTTACTTTTAATAATGTTCTTGTCTCAGGATCCATTGTCGTTTCCCACAATTGCTGCGGCATCATTTCTCCAAGACCTTTAAATCTCTGAATTTGAAGCCCTTTTTGACCTCTGTCATCAACAATCTTTTGCAACTGTTCAAAAGAAGTAATATCAACTTCACCATTTTCACTTTCAAGAATTAATTTTTCTTCTTCTTCAATCAAGTAATCTCTTATGAGCGGATAAGCTGATTTAAGACGTTTGAATTCATTAGACTTAATAATGTTTGCCGTAATCATTTCATGTTCATTTTCAAACAGTTCCAACTGGATTGCATATCTTGCAACATCAGGACTGTACTTGAGTTCTACTTTATAATTCTTAGCTTCTGTGACATTATAATTTTCAGCATGGTCCTGAAGATAATGTGTTAAATATTCAACTACTTCAGTCATTTTAGCTTGATCAGTAAAATCTTCTGCTTTTACATCAGAACGTATTAAACCGCGCAAAACAACGGAAGGAATAATGTTTAAAATAGGATTATTATACGCTTTATAATACGTAGACATATTAGCAATCAGCTCTGCTAATTCATCACCCGATTTTACTTTAGATTTTGTTTTATCAGATAAACTCAAAGATTTAATACCGCGCTCTTTAAGCATTTTATCAAGAGCATGTTCATCATATAAATATTCTGAAGTCTTTCCTTGAGTAACCTTAAATAAAGGAGGTTGCGCGATGTAGACATAACCGTTTTCAATAAGCGGTTTTGCATAACGGAAGAAGAATGTTAATAATAATGTTCTGATATGAGCACCGTCAACATCGGCATCGGTCATTATTATAATTTTATGATAACGAAGTTTGTCAAGGTTAAATTCATCTTCATTCTTACTTATAGTTATACCAAAAGCCTGCACCATTGATTGAATTTCATTATTTGCATATATTTTATCTAATCTGGCTTTTTCTACGTTTAATATCTTACCTCTAAGCGGTAATATCGCTTGAAACATTCTATTTCTGCCTTGTTTTGCTGAGCCGCCGGCAGAATCTCCCTCTACAATGAATATTTCACATTTTTCAGGTTCTCTATTTGAACAATCTGCAAGTTTCCCAGGGAGTGTAGAATTTTCAAGCACAGATTTTCTTCTTGTTAATTCTCTTGCTTTTCTTGCAGCCTCTCTTGCCCTTTGAGCCTGAAGAGTTTTTTCAATAATTAATCTTGCAAGCTTAGGATTAAACTCCAACCATTCTTGCAATTTTTCTTTTACAACATCCTGAACACAACCCATTACCTCAGAGTTACCGAGCTTTTCCTTTGTTTGACCTTCAAATTCAGGATTTTCAATTTTTACGGAAACTATTGCCGTTAAACCTTCTCTAACATCATCACCCGACAAGTTCTGTTCGGAATCCTTAAGAATTTTATTTGCTCTTGCATAATCATTCAAAACACGTGTAATTGCGTTTCTGAAGCCGGTCAGGTGAGTACCGCCCTGGTGTGTATTAATATTATTTGCAAAGGATAAAATAGATTCGTTGTATGAATCGGTATATTGCATTGCAACCTCAACTCTTACTTTATCTACGGTTTTATCCATATAAATAGGTTCTTCAAACATTACAGTCTTATTTTGATTTAAAAAAGCAACATAAGAACCGATTCCACCTTCGTAGTGAAAAGTTTCATCTTTATTACCTTTTAAATCATGAAGAATAATTTTTAAACCTTTATTTAAAAATGCCATTTCACGCAATCTTGTAGCTACTACATCCACATCAATTTCAGTTGTTTCAGTAAATATTTCAGGGTCTAACCAAAATGTAGATTTTGTACCGGTTTTTGTAGTAGGAACAGTTTTTTCGACTTGTGAAGTCGGTTCACCTCTTAGGTATGACTGCTTCCATACATAACCATCACGAGAAACCTCAACAACCATTTTTTCGGATAAAGCATTTACAACGGAAGCACCAACACCATGCAAACCACCTGATACTTTATAACCACCGTCACCAAACTTGCCGCCTGCGTGAAGAACAGTATGCACAATTTCTAATGCTGACTTGCCTGAATCTTGCTTTATGTCTACGGGGATTCCGCGTCCGTTATCTTCAACGGTTACACTGTTATCTTTGTTTATGGTTACGTGTATCTCGGTACAATACCCTGCTAAAGATTCATCAATTGAATTATCAACAATTTCATAAATACAGTGATGTAAGCCTCGTTGAGAAGTCGAACCGATATACATACCCGGACGTAGTCTTACTGCTTCCAGTCCTTCTAATACACGTATATTACTAGCATCATAACTTTGTGTCATTTATCCCCCTCACTTGTCAAATTCCGGTTAACAGTTAAAAATTAATTCACTATCCCCTGCTAATCCCTTCTATGTATGTATTGTACCATAAAAACAAATAAAATGTAAAATTCGATGTTAAAATATTTAACAAAATATTATAAATAAAAAATGGCCTTTTGCTTATTGAAGCAAAAGGCCATTTCAAATTCATTTTAAAACTATTTTACAAGTTCTTTGAATGATTTACCAGCTGAGAAAGCAGGAACTGTCTTAGCAGCAATCTTAAGTTCTTTACCTGTTTGTGGGTTTCTGCCGATTCTAGCAGCTCTCTTACGAGCTTCCCAAGTACCAAAACCAACTAAAGTTACTTTTTTACCTTTAGCAACAGTTTTTTGGATGATTTCTAAAGTAGCTGATAATACATCAGATGAAATTTTTTGAGAAAGTTTTGTTTTCTTAGAAATTTCTTTTACTAATTCTTCTTTGTTCATGATAAATCTCCTATACACTTTTGTACTACTTTGGGGGTAATTACTTGATTTATGGTAGTCAGATGAATAACAACTCAATCGCTTGCCAGTCAAGCTCTTAAGTTTTCTTAAATCCTCTCTGTCCCACTTTTACAAGTGTTTGACCCTCTATGCTCTCTATTATACATATTTTTGTTATTATTGCAAGCATTATTTAAAAAGTTTACAATACTTAACGTACCTGAACCATTATAAAATGTCAGTAAAATTATTTTGATAAAAAAATAAAGTTTATAAAATTTGTGATTACCTCTTGAAAAAACGTGATATTAGTCGCTTATTCTTTTTTGTTGTAGAGAGCAAATTTGCTAATATTCATTTTAATTATACTTATCAAACAGTTATTTCCATAAATGCAACAAAAAACATATTTTGTTGCATTATACTTTTTTATTCATCGCTATTAGTTATACGTAATAACTTGTTTTTTGTTAACTTACTTTCTTTTGTTTCTTTATTTC
>CAMORE010000095.1 GCA_946623365.1 uncultured Acinetobacter sp. | reverse complement strand
AAATAAAAAATGAGGGTGTCTAAAAAGTTAAAATTCGCTTAATGTTGGTGGGTTCACCACTCTGTGATAATATGCTTAAAACAATGACTACTAAAGGCTTCACCCTCCCTACAGTGTTCACTTTTTGTGGTATCTTGTATATAGTTGACTTATAAAAATAATACGGGGTCATGACCCCGTATTATTTTTAAATGTTTATAAACAGCTGTTATTTGATATTTGAGTATGTCCAAGCATCAAATGTAGGTGTTTCGGAAATATTCAATTCTTTCTTCTTTTCACCTGCACAACTGTCGTCATGAGCTATCGGAGCATACAATCTGTTATAATACTCAATAACCATTCTGTCAGAATTGAAGTATGCTTCAGATGTTCTGATTGCCTGACGCATCAATCTTGCCCATTCTTTCTTATTCTTATAGTATGTAGGAATAATTTGTTTTTCAATAATCTCCATTACACACTTATGATCTTGCCAATGTCTTTCTTCCCAAGGCATATCATCATCCAATCCCGGATACTCAACAGTATAACCGTTAATTCCGTTGAATGTCCCTTCAACAGTCCATCCGTCAAATATAGATAAGTGCAGCGCACCGTTCATGTTAGCGGACATACCTGATGTTCCTGATGCTTCGAATGGTCTTAAAGGAGTATTTAACCAAATATCGGAACCTCTTTTTAACATTCCGGATAATTGAAGTTCATACCCCGGTAAAACTACAACATTCTTTAATGAGTGAGAACGATTCAATAATTTATTGAACATTTCTTTACCCATAACGTCATCCGGATGGAACTTACCGGCAAAAATAATTTGAACTTTATCTTCATTCAGTAATTTTTCAATTCTTTCTTTATCCATTAAGATTAACCAAGCACGTTTGTAATCTGCAAATCTTCTTGCCCAAGTAATGGTTAATACATCAGGATTAAATCTTTTACCTGCTACATTTGCGATATACTTGAACAACTCAGCCTTCATCTCGCGTTTTACATCAAGCAATTTTTGAGCATCATTTTGAGCTTCTGCAACTCTCTTATCTTGCCAATAATGCAGATTAACAGCGTTTGTAATTGCTCTGATCGGGCATCTGTCTTCAACCCATTCCCACATTTTGTTAGCAACCAAACCATGAAGCTGTGATACGGCGTTTGCGATTCTTGACATTCTAAGAGCCGCAACTGTAAGAGAGAAGTTTTCACCGCCGAGTTGAATAGCTTTTTCTCTGCTTGCCCCTGCAAAGAAACCGCCTTCTAAAAGTGTGTCCACCCAGTGAACTTCGTTACCTGCAGCAACAGGGGTATGAGTAGTAAATACTGTTTTCTTTCTTACTTCATCCAAGTTCCCGTTATATTGTCTTAAAAGTTCAAATGCAGCCGGAAGTGCATGACCCTCGTTCATATGAACAACATCAAATTTATATCCTGCAGCCTGTAATACTCTTATACCTGCAATACCTAATACTGTTTCCTGAGCGATTCTTATTCTTTCATTTCCGTCATATAATCTGTGAGAAATGCTCTTTGCCCAATCGCTATTTCCGTCAATATCTGTTGTTAATAAGTAAACAGGACAAGTACCGAACAATTCCGGATTTACTTTGAACGCTTTTACTTTTACTTTTTCTCCAAAAGTGTCTACATCAACAATAATTCCTGTATCTTCTAAGTAATCATAATATTTTCTTATATAAGCTACTTCTACATTTCCGGAGTGATCAATTCTCTGGTCATAATATCCGTATGACCACAGCATTGTTACACCTACCATCGGCATTTGTAAATATCCTGCCGAAAGCATATGAGAACCTGCCAAAAAGCCAAGTCCTCCCGAATATGTACTTAAAGATTGATCCATTGCGATTTCCATTGAGAAATAAGCTACATTTGGTAATGTCATAATTTTAACCTTCTTATTTTAACTGTGTACTACTATAGGGCTATAATGCCCAATTATAATTTTACCAATAATATATAACTTAATCAACTTTATAAATTTAAAACTAATCCAAAATAATGACATTGAATGTTATAACATTGTAAAATCGGCTATTTTAGAATTGTAAAGATTTGTTAATATTTAATCCTTTTGTACTAATTCTATATGATTAATTAATAATTCCTGCTGATGAATCTATGCAATTTATTTTTTAACATGGTATTATTAACTAAATATATTATAAGAGGTCATTAAATCTATGAATGTTACGGAATATATATTAAATAAACTGGAAGAACTGAGTATTAGTGATTTTTTTGGCGTTCCCGGTGATTATAATTTTAACATTTTATATGCAATACAGAATCGTTCAAATATAAAATGGGTAGGGTGCACAAATGAATTAAATGCAGCATATGCCGCTGACGGATATGCAAGAATTAAAGGATATGGCGCGCTTGTTACAACATACGGAGTAGGAGAGTTAAGTGCAGTAAATGCAATAGCCGGAAGTTTCTCTGAAAATATCCCTGTAATCCATCTTGTAGGAATGCCTTCCACAAAAAAAATTGATGATAAGCAGCTAATACATCATAGCATCCAAAATGCTGACTACTCGATTTTTATGGACTCATATCGAAATATTACGGCAGCATCTGCAATACTTATGAAAGACAATGCTAAAATTGAAATAGATAGAGTTCTGAAAACATTTATCAAAGAAAAAAAACCGGTATACATAGCAATTCCTGAAGATATAGCCATAATGGATATTTCTGACAGAAAGGTTTCATACGAATATATAAGCAATAAGGATTCTCTTGATGAAGCCGCAAAAAAAATAGCAGAGAAAATAACGGCTTCAAAACAACCTGTTATAATAGGAGATTCTCTGGTAAAAAGATTTGATTCAAAAATTGAATACAGAGAATTTATTGAAAAAACAGGAATACCCGTTTCAAATTTTCTTATGGGAATGGATTTAACCGATATGGACTATCCCTGCTATATAGGCGGCTATTTTTCGCAATTTAAGAATCCTATTGCTCAAAAATACATTGAAGAAACTGATTGCTGTATTACTGTCGGGGCAATATACAGTGATTTAAACTCTTTTGGATTCAGTCTTCCGTTTAATATTAATGACCATATAGCTATTTATGGTAATTATACATATATCGAAGGAAAACGATATGACAACGTTAAGATGTCTGATTTATTGGAAGCTGTCACAAACCTTATTGAACACAGAAACGTGAATATACAAAAAACTAACATCGGTTTAAAACATAGAGATGCAACAAAAGAAGACCTGACCACAGATTATGTTTATTCAAGAATACAAGATTTTATAAAAGACAATGATATTGTCTTTGCAGAAACAGGAACAATTCCGTTTGGAATTACCCAATTTAAATTAAAACAAAATGTAGATGTAGAATCTCAGCTGCTATGGGGTTCTATAGGATGGGCAACGCCGGCTGCATTTGGTGCAAGTATTGCAAAACCTAATTCAAAAGTAATACTCATAACAGGAGATGGCGCTCACCAGTTTACAGCATTGGAAATAGGTTCAATGCTCAGATACGGATTAAAACCAATTATAATTGTTATAAATAATAACGGGTATACTACAGAACGATTACTGGCAAACAGTCCGCAAAATAAATTTAACAATATTGTTCAGCTGAATTACACTAAATTTGCCAGAGCATTTGAAGGTGACATTTGGGCTTCTAAAGTACTTACGGAAGAAGATCTGGACAAAGCGCTTAAAGTAACACAAATAATGAATAAAATGTGTTATATAGAAGTTTGTTTGAAGGAATCGGATGTTCCTAAATTGTTTTTACAATATGTTGCAAGTTTAAAAAAACAACCGTCACAAGTTGTGACTCTTGATAAAACAAATGATGAGGACATTGATAATATCGAGGAATTAATATTAACAACTCCAAGCAGCGGCTTTGAGTATGAAACAATAGTTCACAAAGGATTAGTAGCTGATAATACAGAACAGGAGAATACTGAAAGCGATGAGTAAATTATATGTAATTTCCGGCTCTTCAGGAGTAGGAAAAGGAACTGTTATAAATAATTTTTTAAGTAAACATCCTGACTTCAAGCTTTCAATATCTTGTACCACAAGAAATAAAAGAGATGGTGAAGTACATGGTATTAATTACTTTTTCCTGACCAAAGAAGAATTTAAAACTTGTATTGACAATAATGAATTTCTTGAATGGGCAGAATTTTCGGGTAATTTTTACGGAACAAAAAGAGAGTTTGTTGAATCTTGCCTGAAACAAGGTAACAATTTGATTTTAGAGATTGATACAAAAGGTGCTTTGAACGTAAAAAAGCTTATGCCTGAAGCAAGTTTAATTTTTATAGCACCGCCTTCTCTTGAAGAGCTGGAGGCTAGACTCAGAGGAAGACATACGGAATCGGAGGAGGCTATACAAAAAAGGCTTGCGTCTATAAAGCTAGAAATAGAAAATTCAAAGCAATTTGATTATAAAGTTATTAATGACACTGTTGAAAATGCCGTTTCCCGTATTGAAGAAATTATTTTTAACGAATAAATTAAAATCTATGTTAAGCTGCCTGATTAAGTTTCTTTTGCTCGTTTTCATATCTCTTTTTTGTTGCTCTAACGGTCATACCTGCTACAAAGAAACCCATCACAAGCAGTGAGAACAAATAAGGAAGCCCGAATATAAGGCCTTTTTGCTTTATAATTGATTTAAATTCCTGTTCTACAGTTGTACCTTTTTCTTTTGCAAGTTTTTTTGCTAATTCATCTAATTTTTCAAACGGTGTTACTTCTTTTTTGTTATTTATTACATCCTTGCATTTTCCTTTTCTGAACAGGTAATTTTTAAACCCGTTCTGAACGAGTTCGCTGCCGGTAATCACATATAAACCAACTAAAGGAAAACGTGTAGCGGTTTCTTTCAGGTTTTCTTTTCCCCTATCGGCAGAAGCACCGAAATATCCGCATCCGCCGACTAAAACACAAGTCGTTAGCTGTCCTTTGCTCATTACGAGTTTTCCAGTTTTGCTTTTATTAAAATCTATACAAAAATATTTATTTACAAAATTTTTAGCTTTTTCATTTTTTGAAAATAATTTGTTCCCCGGAGCAACAATAAACTCGGAGATCTTTTGCAAAATTTTGGAGTTTTTGCCTTTGAATGCAAGTAGTCCGGCAAAACTGAGCAAACCGGCATACACTAATGCAGCTCCTTTAATATGTTTTTTTGCGCTTGATGCCACTTTTTCCTGATGAGCTTTATCTTCTTGATTGTTTTCAAGCGAAGCAATATTTCTAAAATCACTTTTATTAAATAATTTTAGCGTAAGCAAATTCTTAATATAATTAAGTGAAAACTCTGTTAAAGGGATTGCGGTTGCAGCAAGCGCAATAGCCGCTTTTGCAGGTAATACTTTTTTATTGTTTTCTTTTGCTATCTTGCTTTTTTGCGCCTTTTTAAGAAGAGTTTCGCCGGTTTCCGCCACTTCTTCTTTCAGCTTATTGTTAAGTCCTTTTGAAAATACTTTTCTTGCGGCATATTCTCCTACTAAGGCAGGTGATAGGTATATTAAAGCTTCTTCAGATGTTTCTAAAAAGGTGTTTTCTGTTAAATCTTCTATACTTCTGGAAAAAATCGCCTTTGGAATAAGGCAGGTGGAAACATCTTGTATATATCTTGTTGTAGATAATCCTGATGCACTTTCCTGATGTCTTAAAAAGCGTGCAACAGGTTGTAACCGTTTGGGGAGTGAGTTGATTAAGATTTTTATATTATCTGACATTTAAGAATTCTCCAAAAAAAATAAGTAACAACTGTTTTTGAGCCGCTACATCCGTTATGCTTTAATGAACAAATAAGCAAAGCGGCAGCTAACCTAAGCTGCACCACCAATATTTATTCATTTTTAGAGAATTTCTACACATAATAAACCCTTTGGCTAATGTTTCTATTTATAGATACATAATAAATTAATCGATTTCTTTTGTCAAGTATTTATATCAAAAAAACGTTATATAAATGTAATTTTTGAGATTAAAAAAGAAATTTTGTAAACTTTTGTAACAAAAATTCTATTCAGTGAAATTAAGTGTAAATTTTATACTTAATAATCATGTAAACACGAACACGATTTAGGATATTTATATAATAAATTAGTATGGTATGTAATTATGGTAGATAGTATTTCAAATAATTATAATGCCGATTATTCAGGCATTGAAAAAAACAAAAAAGCTTCAACAACAAAGAATAATACAAATAAAGCTATTTTAGGCGGTTCAGATAACACTTATCAAGTACCTAAAACAGAAGCTGTCGGAGTTAAACAGCAATTAAAAGCGTATATGAAAGCCTTTGGCATTACTTCAGATGAGATAATTGAATACTTTGCTAAAGATCGTTCGAAATTTGGTTGTGGAAATGATGCTTTTATAATTGAAGTATTATCATATATTAATAAATGTATTGATAACAATAAATTTGACATAGAATCTTGGGAAAAAGTTAAAATATGCAAAAAACATGGGTTAAAATTTGATGACGTAAAATGTCTTTCTCTTGAAAATCTAAAAGATTCAATACAATATATTAAAGACAGCGGAGAAAATATATCAAACCAAAAAATTGTAGATTATGCTATCGCTTTAAATTATGACTGGGATAATATTGATGATTTTAAAAATAGTAATGAAAAAGATAGTGACTCTGTGATTCAAAGATTACAAAAAGAAGTTGGCTTAGCAAAAAAATCAAATATTGAAGATTACACTGAAGAGGAACTAAAAGAAGCTTGCAAAAAGTATTTTGATACTGTTTTTGAAAAAATAAGACAAGATGAATATAAAAAAGGTGCAAAATCAGAAGCATTCAAAAATAAACAACCGGAAAAAGATATTCCTATAAACACTCAAATAGATGCCTGGGTAAATAAATTATTCAGACAAACTTTAGGTAAATTATTAATTAATTCCGCAGATAATGAAACAAAAATTCTTGCACCTATGATTGCTTCCATAAAAGCAGATTATCAAGATGAAGCTGTGCAAATGGTTAATGCAAAACTAAATACAGAGGGAGATACCGCAAAAACTCAAGAAGTTAATGACAGCATAGCTCAAAACAAAGAAGTAATGTCTAATCTAAAACAAGGAACGGTAGCTCTTGTTATAAAAAATACTTCAGGAGAGGTTGCAAGCAAAATCAGTGAATCATACAACAGAGAAAGAAATGAATTTTATGCAAAAAATGAAGAAATTTTAAAAAGAATTGATGAAAAAAAGAAAAACGGCATTACTTTAGCTGATAAAGAAGATAAAATTGATAAGCAACGAGAACGATCTACAGAAATTAATGTAGGAATAACCAAAGGTATTAGAGAGCACAAAACTTTAACCAGACCTCAAAAAGACTATATCATTGCTAAGAACAACAAAGATACACGAGAAGCATCATTAATTGCGTATATAGATCAACAGATTGCAACTAACAGGTTTATATCATCATTAAATATCTCTGACGAAGAAAAAGAAGCAATCAGAAAATACTATGATAAAATTACAAACGGCAACTTTACTATTGTAAATTCAAATCCGGAGGTAAAAGAAACTGAACTTAAGCCGGCTATAGAACCGCAAGAGTTTTTGCCAAAAGAATCTTCAGTCGGTGTAAGTCAAAAAACTGAAGCAGCTGTTATACGAGCTCAAGACAACAAAGAAAGAATACAAGCTGAGATATCTGCACAGCAAAATAAGCAAGAGAAAAAATATTCTATAGTCAAAGATAATGAATTACACAGTTATAATACAAACGTTGATTTTTCAAA